>JAHIWM010000105.1 GCA_018815765.1 Gammaproteobacteria bacterium
TAGCTCGTCGGGCTCATAACCCGAAGGTCGTCGGTTCAAATCCGGCTCCCGCAACCAACTTTAAGACCGACTTTATAGTCGGTTTTTTTGTTCCTGAAATTTGAGGTTTAAAAAGATGGAGCAACCTGGTAGCTCGTCGGGCTCCTCTTTATAACCCCGTGGTAAAGGTCGTCAGTTCAAATCCGGCTCCCGCAACATTTTCTCCACTGCTGCAAATTAACGCATTACTTAGGGCAAGCTGAATTAGACCCCATGCGTTATTTGCTGCGCTTTGCGTGGCTTAAGCTTCAACTTTTGCAAAAATCTGCCCTGAGTTCGAAACTTTCAGCCCCATAAATCGGTGAATGTAAAAGTCGGAATTTAGAATTGCACAAGCTCTGATAAAAGCAATTCTTGGTGTTTCAGGAGCTTCGTGCGCCACGCACTTTAGAGCCATACATTTATCTTTAATATGCCCTGAATTGAAGCTGAGCTTTTCGTTGTCTTTTGCCAATATGTTATGAGCAAAGTCATTCCGAATTTCTCTTATTGTATGAAGGTCTTTAGCTATTACGCGACTGCACATACCGAGAACGCATGCCAAGTCTATTTTGGCTGAGAAGCTAGAAAGTGGGCTGCTTTTGCCTAGTAGTTTTTTCATAGACTCTTTATCGTCAATGAGAAATGATCGGATAGCGGCCTCTAGCTCCTCTTCAATCCAAGCTGCACCAACAATTGCCGCAGCTCTGTCGGATTGACCTTCTATTTCTGAGATAAGGGATGCAATTTTTTCAAGTGCTTCGTTGATTGTTGACATTGAAACTTGCCTAATATTTATGTGTTGTGCTGGAACATTATTGTTTTTTGTCTGACCTGACTCTTTTCAGAGTTACGCACGCTAGGAGTCTAAACTAGAGTGTTTTTTCTTTTTCAGCAATAAATAAAGGTGATAGTTAACTTGGCCAAATCGTACCTGTTTGATGGTTAAAACAAGCAGCATTATTTATTAGCCCGTACATAAAACCAATGTCTCCAGTTGGCGCAAAGCGACGATGCAAAGGAGTTTAGAAAACGGACGGGCGACTGCGTTAGCAGACCCTGTCCAGCAGGGATGCTGGACAGGAGCCTACAGGGACCTATCTACGGCGCGTCTGCGTTGTAGTTGACCGCTCCGTTTTGAGACAGCAGCACGAGTCTGCATCACTCAGACTGCAACAATAACTCTTCCAGGCAATGCTGCTGTATGCCGTAAAAGGTTTTGATTTGTTGCACCTGGGTCAGAATCTGTTCGCGGTTTTTGGGTTTTTGGCTTTTTATCGCCAGGATCATTTTATTTTTACTGGTGTGCTCCAGCGAAATAAACTCAAACACCTGGGTGTCGTAACCATAAGCTTCCAGTATTAAAGCTCGCAGGCTGTCGGTCAGCATTTCGGCTTGTTCACCTAAATGAATACCGTGTTTGAGCATAGGTTGTAGTAATGGCGGGCTGATCAGTTGTGGCCGCAGTTGTTTATGGCAACAAGGTGAACACATAATCATTGAAGCGCCAGTGCGAATGCCCATATGAATGGCGTAATCCGTAGCTATATCGCAGGCGTGTAACGCAATCATCACATTTATGCCTTTGGCTTGAAAATGTTTGACATCACCTTGCTCAAAACCAATACCCTGCAAATTTAAATCACAGGCGACACCATTACATAAATCCACCAGCTCCTGGCGCAGCTCGACTCCTGTCACTTTGGCATCAAGCCCCAACTGGTGTGTTAAATAATCATGCACAGCAAAAGTAAGATAGGCTTTGCCAGAGCCAAAATCGGCAATATGCACTGCAGGTTTCTGTTTTAAACCGGTTTGACTTAAAGCCCGGTCAAAGACTTCGACAAACTTATTAATCTGCTTCCACTTACGCGACATAGCTGGCACCAGCTTATGCTGAGCGTCCGTCACCCCTAGCTGCTGTAAAAAAGGCCGGTCTAACGTTAGAAACCGTTGTTTTTCTTTATCATGCGTCATGACTGTGCCGCTTCCAGCTGCCTGCTTAATAGCTTTAGTGCTGCTTAACACTTTGCCTTTTTTGCTGACACTCAATTGAGTTTCGCTATCTGTAGCTGTGAAATGGGCAGCTTTGAATTCGGTGCCTAATAAATTTTGGATCTGTTGCAGGCCTTCACTCACTGCAAAGTTTTTGGTGATATCGCGGGTTTTATGACGGTATAAAAAACTTAAATGCGCAACATCTTTTAACACCACAGGCCGCACTTCAATTCGCACTAAGCTTGCATCCTCGCCCTGATAACCGCTTAACAGCAGCTTTTGCCAGCTGTTGTTTTCAAGCTTTTGTGTGAGGAGTTGGATAAAGGCGCTGAAATCTGAAGTACTCACTGAAATTCTCTGCAATCAAAAAAGGCCGTTAGTATAAACCTGACAGCTCAAAGCTCCATAGTGCTTTATGGCGCCGACGAGGTTTTTGCTTCTGGCAAAGGCTCAGAGTCAAACTCAATTTGAGACTTTTCGACAAAATACTCAGGAAGCTCAGCCTGAATAGCAGGAGTTAAATCTTTAAACTCATTGACCTGTTTCACCAGGTTCGCCCTGCCCTTGTACAGCTGACTTTCCGCTGTTTCATAGGCTTCCTGCGCTTTGTTTAAGCTCTCTTTCACTCTTAAAAAGGTGGTCAGAAAGGTGCGGAGTTTGTTAAACACCGCATCCGCACGTTTTGCCAATTCAGCCGTGTGTTTATGCTGCTCTTCGTAGCGCCATAACTGCCGCACTATATTCAGGCTGGTTAACAACGTGGTCGGCGTCGCCACCAGTACATTTTGATTCAGCGCTTGCTGGAATAAGCTTTCATCTGCTTTTAACGCCTCAACAAAAGCCGACTCGATAGGCACAAACATAAACACCAGATCGGGTGAATTCAGGCCGGGTAACTTATGGTAATTACGATCAGACAGCTCTTTAATCCGGGCGGCCATCGAAGCGACATGCTCCTGCAGCGCCAGTTTACGCTCTATATCATCGTCCGAATTGATATAACGGCTATAGGCATTTAAGGAGACTTTGGCATCAATAATCAAATGTTTGCCCTGGGGCAAAAACACTACTAAATCAGGCCGCAGTTTATTGCCATCTTCCTGGGTGACTGAAAACTCACGCTGGTAATCCTGACCTGCTCTTAAGCCTGAACGCTCCAGTACATTCTCTAAAACAAGTTCGCCCCAGTTGCCCTGAGTTTTTTTCTGGCCTTTTAATGCCACAGCCAGTTGATGGGCTTCTTCGGTGATCTGCTGATTGAGGATTTTTAAATGCTGCAGCTCGTGATTGAGCAGCGCCTGCTGCTGACTGTCTTTGAGGTGAATATCTTCCACTTTGCTTTTAAAGGCGTCCAACTGCAGACGAAACGGATTCAATAAGCTGTTTAAGGCTTCCTGATTAGAGGCCTGAAAACGTACTGATTTATCGTCAAATATTTGCTGAGCAAGCTGCTGAAATTCAAGACTGAGTTGTTGTTTGCTGCTTTGTAATAACGCCTGTTGCTCGGCAAAATGCTGCTGCTTTTCCTTTAAACTGATTTGCAAAGCGCTGTGTTCACGCTGCAGCTGCATATAATGTTGCTGCTGTGTTTGATGTTGCTGTTTTAACTCAGTCCATAGCTCTGACACTTGCTGATACTGGCTTTGGCTACGGGCTAACTCTGCGGCGTACTTTTGCTGTTGGTAACTTAAATCTTTGAAGTCGTCCAAAGCCTGTTGCAGCTGTTGTTGAGCCTGCTGCAGCGACTGTTGATCATGCTGGCTTTGCTGAGCTTGAAGTTGGTTGGTAATTTGCTGCAAAGACAGCTGTTGCCGTAATTGACTGGTCTGCCTACGCCAATAAACTATACCCCAGAGACAACAGACCATCACCACAGCAAAAACAATAGATAAAATAAACAAAGGTTGTGGGGTCATGGTCCTCTCTGCATCAAGTCTGTCAACGGATCGCGTTACCTATAGCGCATTTATTTTCAATGCAAGCACTGACCGGAGGCATTAGCATCTGACAAGTAGACATTAAGCCAAGCTTTTCATTTTGCTGCTTTTTTAGCTTCTGGTAACGGTCGTTGGTGTAGCTTAACATTTTTTCATCTGTATGCAGTGTGGAGTAAAACAAATACTGATCTGGCCCGCCACAAGGCCGTGCGCCCACACCTATGACTTTACATTGATTATCTTGTTGGCATTCTTTATTTTCAGTCAGTCGTTCCAGCCGCAACTGCAATTGTCGCGTATCGAGTTGCAGTTGTGCCAATGGCCCATCCAACTGAGTCGTCAACTTATCTTTATCTGCTGGTACAGTCGCACAACCCACCAGTGACAACACAAGCAAACTCAGCGTTAACGTTTTTTTCATTTTTCACCTCATGAACAGCTTGCTCACCCAAACGGCGAAAAGCCTTGCGACAGCGCATTAGTAGCCTATCTTAGAGATCGAATTCAAAGCGGACAAGAGACTTATAGAAGAAATTTGTAAGCAATTTATTAACTTGAGTAAAAAAATGGGGTCAGATCACATTGTTAACGGTTAACAATGTGATCTGACCCCATTTTCAGGTTTAGATCTTAGCTTCCAGCTCAGGCAGGATAGTGAACAAATCGCCGACCAGACCATAATCCGCTACCTGGAAAATAGGTGCTTCAGGGTCTTTATTGATGGCTACTATCACTTTAGAGTCTTTCATACCGGCCAAATGCTGAATAGCACCGGAAATACCCACAGCAATATACAAGTCTGGCGCAACAATTTTACCTGTCTGGCCGACCTGCATATCGTTCGGTACGAAACCCGCGTCCACTGCGGCGCGTGATGCTCCAATAGCAGCGTTCAGCTTGTCTGCGATACCATTTAACAACGCAAAATTTTCGCCATTTTGCATACCACGGCCACCAGAGATGATCACTTTGGCAGCGGTCAGTTCAGGACGTTCTGATTTAGTCAGCTCTTCACTGATAAAACTTGATACGCCAGCATCTTTCGCCAGGTTGATACTTTCAACAGCAGCATTATTGCCTGTATCCACAGCATCAAAAGCTGCAGAACGTATTGTCAGCACTTTAATAGCATCGCTGCTTTTTACTGTCGCAATGGCGTTGCCGGCATAGACAGGACGCACAAAGGTATCAGCGCTTTCAATGGCTATTACGTCTGAAATCTGCGCTACGTCCAATAAAGCGGCAACACGGGGTAAAAAGTTTTTACCGTTAGTTGTCGCGCTTGCTAAGACATGCTGATAATCCTTCGCCAGTTCTGTCACCAACAAACTGATATTTTCAGCCAGTTGGTGCTGGTAAGCGGCTGAATCAGCGTGTAATACCTTACTCACACCAGCCAAAGTAGCAGCTTCTGCTGCGGCAGCTGCACAGTTAAAACCCGCCACCAACAAATGAATATCGCCACCAATTTGACTGGCCGCTTTTACTGCTTTATGAGTATCGGCCTTCAGGCTCTGATTGTTGTGTTCTGCAATAACTAAAATGGCCATCAGATCACCTTCGCTTCTTGTTTTAATTTGGCTACTAACTCATCCACAGAGCTGACGATCACACCAGCTTTACGACTTGCAGGGGCTGTCACTTTGATAGTCGTCACGTTAGAACTTAGATTTACACCGTAGCTGTCTGCCGCTTTTACATCCAAAGGTTTCTTCTTCGCCTTCATAATGTTAGGCAGTGACGCATAACGTGGCTCGTTTAAGCGCAAGTCTGTCGATACCACAGCAGGTAAGCTCAACTCCACTTGCTGTAAACCGCCATCTATTTCGCGGGTTACTTTTACTTTGCCATCGGCCACTACTACTTTTGATGCAAAAGTGCCCTGACCCATACCAGTTAATGCAGCCAGCATCTGGCCTGTCTGGTTGTTGTCTGAGTCTATGGCTTGTTTACCTAAAATCACCAATTGCGGCTGCTCGTCAGCCACAACTTTGCTTAATAATTTCGCCACTTGCAGCGAATCTAAACTCAAATCGGTATCAATCTGCAAAGCACGATCTGCGCCTAAAGCTAAAGCGGTACGCAGTTGCTCCTGTACTGCAGCTGGACCAATAGAAACCACCACCACTTCTGTTGCAATGCCAGCTTCTTTTAAACGCACAGCTTCTTCTACCGCAATTTCACAAAACGGATTTAATGCCATTTTTACGTTGGCTAAATCCACACCGCTTTGATCGGCCTTTACCCGTACTTTGACGTTGTAATCTATGACCCGTTTGACCGGTACTAAAATCTTCATAAAAACCCCATTCGGCCGCTATACTCAGCCCTAAGTTGACGTTAAGGTAAAGCTGATTCTTTCCAGGTCATCAATCTACTTACTGTTGACGTTAACGTCAACCTGAAATACCCTAGCACACAGCAGAAGTTCTGAATTTTATGTCAAGATAATCATCCATCAGCAGAACAAGGCAAAAAGCCAGACAAAAAAGATGGATAAGTTGAGGTTGTTGTGGTTGAACGTGAGTCGATGGAATTTGATGTAGTGATAGTTGGCGCGGGTCCTGCGGGCTTATCAACAGCTATCCGCTTAGCTCAACAGGCCAAAACAGCGGGCACTGAAATAAGCTTATGTGTCGTCGAAAAAGGCTCTGAAGTCGGCGCCCATATTTTATCCGGCGCTGTATTTGAACCCCGTGCCTTAAATGAATTATTTCCTGACTGGCAAAAAATGCAGGCTCCCGTGACCACTTCGGTTACGCAAGACCATATTTACCTGTTAAAAGACGAAACCTCAGCACAAAAACTGCCAAACTTCCTCGTTCCTAAAACAATGAACAATGAAGGCAATTACATCGTCTCTATCGGCAATTTATGCCGTTGGTTAGCCACTCAGGCCGAACAACTGGGGGTTGAGATATTCCCTGGTTTTACCGCTGCAGAGTTACTGATTGAAGATAGCGTCGTTAAAGGTGTGATTACCGGTGAAATGGGCGTGGCCCACGATGGCAGTCATAAAGACAGCTACGTACCTGCCATGGAGCTACGTGGTAAATACACTGTCTTTGCTGAAGGCTGCCGTGGCCATTTAGGTAAAGAGCTGATTGCACGTTTTGAGCTGGATAAAGACCGTTCTCCTCAACATTACGCCTTAGGATTTAAAGAAATCTGGGATGTGCCAGCAGAGCGGCATCAACAAGGCTTAGTGGTTCACAGTGCTGGCTGGCCATTGCAACAGGATACCAGCGGTGGAGGCTATTTGTACCACGCCGAAGGCCAGCAAATAGTGGTCGGTTTAATCGTTGATTTGAACTACAGCAACCCACATCTGAGTCCTTTTGAAGAGTTTCAACGTTACAAACAGCACCCGGTTATTAAACAGTACCTGCAAGGCGGCAAACGTGTGTCTTATGGCGCCCGCGCTATTGCCAAAGGTGGCCTGAATAGCCTGCCTAAAATGAGCTTCCCTGGCGGTATCTTGGTGGGCTGCGATGCCGGTACACTGAACTTTGCCAAAATTAAAGGCAACCATACCGCGATGAAATCCGGCATGCTGGCTGCTGAAACTATTTTTGCAGCATTGCAGCAAGATAAAGCTGGCACGGATCTCACTGAATTTGCAGAGCATTTCGCTCAAAGCTGGTTATTTGATGAATTGTTCAGAAGTCGTAACTTTGGCCCAGCCATGCATAAATTCGGTTCGTTCTGGGGCGGCGCTTTTAATACACTGGATCAAAATATCTTCGCCGGCAAACTGCCCTTCACCTTAAAATATGACACTGTGGACCATTTGACGTTAAGGCCAGCAGCCGAGGCGCCTAAAATTCAGTACGCAAAACCAGACAATCAATTGAGTTTTGACCGTTTATCGTCAGTGTATTTATCCAACACCAACCATGAAGAAGATCAGCCTTGCCATTTAAAACTGGCTGATGCTTCTATTCCTGTTGCAGTGAACTTAGCTTTGTATGATGAACCTGCCCAGCGTTATTGCCCTGCAGGTGTTTATGAGATTGTCGAAGAGAATAACCAACCACGACTGCAGATCAATGCGCAGAATTGCATTCATTGTAAAACCTGCGATATCAAAGACCCACGCCAAAACATCACTTGGGTGACACCAGAAGGTGCTGGTGGTCCAAACTATCCGAATATGTAACAGTCAGGGGAATGGGATCAGAAGCAAAAAACAACAATCGACAGCTTCTGATCCCATTTATTTACGCATAATTGCGGTATTTTTCAGTTTTATTTTTCTGATTATCAAAAAGTTCAATTCTCTTCGATAATTTTGCTGTACTGTACTTCATGCCAATTGTAATAATAGACAGCTAAGTCTATGTTTATGACTCAGATCGAAAGTAGCTCAGAACAATAAAAACAGCTTGGAAGGTTATCCATGAGTACAAAAGTGATAAAAAGCAGCGCTGGTAAAGACGATGTAAGTTTAACAGTGCGCCCATTCTCTGCGACTGAAACTGAAGCTGACCTGAATTTTGGTTCTGGCCGCTACATGTATTTCACTGAACGCGACCTGAGCCGGATCCTCTCCAATCTGGATGCCTTGCGAAATAGTGTTTTCCCTATTCCTGCATCAGACGTGGAAGATGTCAACAGACGTCAACAGCAATTCCCTTCTGTTTGTTTAATAGGCTTAGGACGATGCGGTTCCAATATAGCGCTGGACGTGGCATCTCTTGTCTATAACGCCCGCAGTTTCTATATGAACGAATTTAATATCGAAGAGCGCCAACAAAAAGAAACTGAATATCGCCCTGTGCGCTGGATTAAAAAAGGCTTAAATCTGGATAAATCACACCAGGTGAAACCCGTATTTCTGATTGAGCCTTTAGTGATGTTGGGTGATTTGGATAAAGACATCGAAGGACGTATCCGTTTCTCTCACAAAGGCGAAAAATCTAATTTTCTGCAAGATTACAACAAAATGAAAATTATGGACTTGTCCGAAGTCCATGCCGGTGGTGCGGGTAACGCCCCTATTCTTGGTCAATATCTTGCCAAAATCATTCTGAACAAAGATACGCAGAAATTCTCTAATCCAGACTGGAAATTTATCCACTCTTATTTGATTGATTCCTGTGGTATTAAAGCCAACCAATCCCGCTTGTATTTCTACATATTCAGCGCTGGTGGTGGTACAGGTTCAGGTATGGCATCAGAGTTCGGCTTGGCACAGCAATATGCTTACATGGCGAAAACTTTTGACACAAGACCTGAAGAGAATGAGGCCAATGCTGGCCATTCCTTTGTATTTGAGCCTATTTTCACCAGCGGTATTTGTATTCTGCCAAATATTACCGACCATGGTGTTGAGATGTCAGAAGCCCTGCATATCAACTCAGGCCGCTTGTTATGTAAGTACCTGGCTGAAGAATGGGATTTCTCTTATAACTTGGAAAATGAAGACAGCGAAGAATCCAGTGTGATGCACCGCATCCGCCCATGGAATGCTATGATGCTGATTTCTAACGACATTATGCGCTACGCCGAAGAGACCGATGATGGCGAAATTCAGCATATAGACGTTAATGCGATGGAGAAATACGCCAACCAGTATATTTCCCAGCAGATATTTAACATCTTAACCGCTCAGGCTGTTACTACAGATTACGACGAAAACTACTTCCGTCGTGCTGGTATCGACATTGGTGAAACCATTCGTTTAGATGCCAACGACTTGTTTATGAGCCTTGCAGGTCCGGTCGCTGTCGCTTATGCAGAGTCCGTGATCCCAAGCGCACCAGCGGCTGTAGATAAACTGAAGCTGTTTGATAAAAACAGCAACAGCGGCCTGAACATTGACGATCTGTTTTTCCGCTCGATAGACCTGCCCCACTTTAATAAAGTGACACAGGCGATTGAGGGCATTAGTTTATTGCCTATCGAATCGGGTCGTTATCGTGAAGCTTTGGCGTCTTATGTAAAAAGTGGCTACGATCCAAAAGATTTAAAAGATCTGCACTTCTTTAAGAACTGCTCGTCAGTCGTCTCTATTATCTCGTTGCCTAAAGACTACAAGCTGTCGTACATGGATTTAAATCGCCTGAAGAGCCATTTAAATACTCTATTCCCGAACACTACATTAAAACGTTATGCATTGGTCATTGGCGCGTCAGCTAATATTTCACTGACCACGTTGATCGTAAAAAGTCCGTGTTTAAGTGACGATTTCCTGACGTTGATCGTGTCCTTTATTAAGCGTTGTTTTGCCAAAGACGATTATCGTTTTAATGATTCGCTGGACAAAGCCATGCTGGACTTTATCCGTGATGAACAATTCGATGAACAGCGTTTGGACGACATGCTGCATGAATTTGAAAACCCTGCGAAAATTCTCGATACCAACTGGTATGCCATCAAACCTATGTACGAGAAGAAATATCGCGAGCTGATCCGCAATAAAGACAAGTTTGTTTCTATTAATGACATCCGTATATCCCGTGAGAGCGTGAAAAAGTCCATTCATTATCTGCGAGAGATTTACCGTCATAAGATCAGTAAAACTAAGGTTATTTCACTGAATAATTTATCAGACAAACAGTCTGATAAAGCAGCAAAAGCTGATCCCGGTGCGGATAAAGCCTGAGTATAGGCCCTCGCATTGCGGGGGCTTTTTTATTTTAACCTGCGAATTTTTTTCACGGAGCCTCGAATGAAACTATCCTTCTCCTTACTGCTAGGCGGCCTGATGCTGTCCTCTTTTACTTCCTACGCTGATGCGCACGACAATATGAACGCCACCCTGTGGTATCAAACTTCAGCCGAATTTAAAGCCAGTGCTATTCAAACGTACCAGACAGCAGCATTGCAGTTGCCTTATGCTATTGCTGATAAAAACTGGACAGCTTTACCAAATCAGACCACCAACTACCAGCAGCTGCCGATGGCGATTATTGTTGATATCGACGAAACCATTTTGGATAACTCCCCCACAGCAGCAGAAGGTGTGTTGCTCAATCTGGGGTATGAGCCAAAACGTTGGGATCAATGGGTCGCTATGTCCGCAGCCAAAGCAGTACCTGGCGCAGTATCTTTTGTAAATAAAGCTGAAGCTGCTGGTGTGAAGGTGCTGTATATCAGCAATCGTGAGTGTGAAAAACGAGTAGAGTCAAATGACAGCTGCCCACAAAAAACTGACACGCTGCGTAACTTAAAAGCTGTAGGTATAACAAAGATCGACGCTTCTCAAATCTGGTTAAAGTCAGAACAACAAGGCTGGGGCAGCGAAAAAGAAAGCCGCCGTCTGCTGGCTGCCAAAGATTTCCGTATTCTGATGTCTATTGGTGATGACTTTGGCGATTTCCTGCCGGACGTGAAGAAAAACATCACGCCTGAACAACGTTCTGCTCTGGTGGACAAGTATCAGGGCTATTGGGGCGCTAAATGGTTTGTGTTAGCGAACCCAACATACGGTTCCTGGCAGACGATTTTAAAGCAGCCAAACAGCCAGTATTTGCAGTCTGTGCCTGCAGCCAAATAGCGATTGAAAATGGGGTCAGAGTAAAATTAAACCCAGCGGTTTAATTTTACTCTGACCCCAATTTCATTCATGGTAATGCTTTGCCTCTGGCTGCAACATAAAGCGCATACCAGTGTTCACGGCTTAAGTTCACCGTTAAGGCTTTCTGACAGGCTGCAATACGAGCTGGCGAGGTCGTGCCTATCACAGGCTGAATGCCTGCCGGGTGTTTTAGCAGAAAAGCCAGAGCTATAGCTTCAGGGCTGGTTTGATAGTCCGCGGCTAATGAAGCCACTAATGCAGCTGTAGCTTGCTGGGCGGCAGTTTCTGGAGTTCGCCCACCGGTAAACAGTCCTTGTGCCAGGCTGCCCCAGGCTTGTAGTTGCACTTTGTGTAACTGACAGTATTCGACTGTGCCGTAACTGTAGTGATGAGCTGCACCATCCGGCATAGCCGTCAGTACGTTTTGCTCCAGCCAGTTTAAGTCGTTCAGGCTCATTTGCAGCTGATTTGCTACCAATGGTTCGGGCAATACAGATTGCAGTAACTGCATTTGTGGCCAACCAAAATTGGAAACACCAAAAGCCTTCACTTTACCTTGTTGTTTCAGCTCTGCAAAAGCTTCAGCCACTTCGTCAACCAACATCAGTTGATCCGGTCTGTGCAGCAATAAAATATCTAAATAGTCGGTTTGCAGTCGTTTTAGCGACTGATGCACTGATTCAACAATATAACTTTTACTAAAATCATAACGCCCAACTGCTGTTGCATCAGCAAAACGGATAGCACATTTACTTTGCAGTATCAGCTTTTCACGTAAGCCGGAATGAGCCGCCAGATATTCACCAAACACAGCTTCGGCTTTGCCTCTGGTGTAAATATCCGCATGATCAAAAAAGCGAATATTGGCTTCAAGAGCCGCATCTATAGCGGTAAAAGATAAATCTCGTTGTTCTTTACTGGTGGTGGGGTGATCCCAGCTACCGCCCAATCCCATGCAACCATAAACTAAGGCATCGGCTTTGGGGAAATAGTGCTGAATAGGTAACATCAGTGGTCCCTTCTAAATAGTGAGCAGCAAGTTTACCTGATCTGCCCGCCTTGCCAAGACCCCGTCAGTTTTATGCTCTAAAATAAAAACCAGCCTTGCCCCTGATGCATTGTCCACCTAAACTATCGTCCTTTTTCAACTGCTGGGTGTCATGCTGTGGACCAAACTACATTGTTTCGTTTAAATAAATTTATTAGTGACACAGGTTTTTGTTCACGCCGTGAAGCCGATAAGCTAATTGAGCAAGGTCTGGTCACTGTGAATGGACTGGTGGGCACGCTAGGCACCAAAGTCACGGAGCAGGATCAGGTATTGGTACAAGGCAAGCCGCTGAAAGCTAAACCACGGCGGGTTTATCTGGCCTACCATAAAGCTGTGGGTATTACCTGTACCACTGAGCTGGATGTCAAAGGCAATATCATAGACGCCATGGGCTATCCGGAACGGATTTTCCCTATAGGTCGCCTGGATAAAGAGTCTGAAGGCTTGATATTTCTGACCAACGACGGTGATATCGTTAATAAAATTCTGCGTGCCGGAAACGAACATGAAAAGGAATACGTAGTCACAGTCGACAAGCCAATCACCGAACAGTTTCTACGTAAGATGGCTTCTGGTGTGCCCATCCTTGAGACCATTACTTTGCCTTGTCAGGTCAAACAAATTTCCCGCCAGACCTTTAATATTATTCTAACCCAGGGCCTGAACCGTCAAATTCGCCGTATGACGGAGTTTTTGGGTTTTAACGTCACTAAATTAAAGCGGGTTCGCATTATGAATGTGCGCCTGGCAGAGTTAAAAGCGGGTCAATACCGTGAACTGACTCAGGCCGAAATGGCAGAGTTGGAAGCTAAGTTATTAAGCTCAAGTAAAACGGAAGAAGCTTCGGTCTTGGCTGTACCAAAAGCCAACACAGCTCAAAGTCACAGCTAATGAGCAAAGACGAATGAGTAAACAGCTGCGCTGGTTTCTGCTGCTTTGTGGTTATCTGTTGGTATTGATACTGGCAGCTTCTGCTGCTCAGCACTGGAACTACCGCCAGCTTAACCAGAAAGCCCAGCAACAAAGTGATAACCTCGCCGCTTTTATTAGTTATGAAATAGGCCGCTACGCTGATTTACCTAAGCAGATCGCCAGCTCTGATTTATTACAGTCGCTGCTGCGTGATCTTCCGGCCAGTACAGAGCAGCTGAATCAATATTTGTTTCAGCTGCAACGAAGTGCCGATGTGGCAGATTTATATCTTGTGGATCCATCAGGCATAGTGATAGCCAGCTCCAATGCCAAAGGCCCGGTCTATTATCTGGGTCGTGATTTTGGTTTCAGGCCTTATGTTCAGGATGCATTGGCTGGTCAGGACGCACAATATTACGCTTTGGGCCACACCAGCGAACGCCGGGGTTATTACTACAGTGTTCCTGTTCGCATTCAGGCGAAGATCCTGGCTGTAATGGTGGCCAAGGTGGACCTGGAGCCCATAGAACAACATCAGCAACAAATTGCAGGTTTAGCCGATAGCCACTTTATGGTGACAGGGCAAAGCGACGAGGTATTTTTGTCTGATGTGCCAGAGTGGCGTTTAACCAGCCTGACCGGCAAGCCTTTAACTGCATCAGAGCAACAACGTTACATTACTCAGGCGATAGAACCTATGCACTATGCTGTGGGTTCAGCTTTACTTGCGCCCGCCTATCCGCTGTGGCGTTTACCTATTGAAAATAAAACGCTGAGTTTTTTTCCTTATCAGCGTACATTGCCCGAATTTGGCTGGACCTTAACAGTACTGGCCTCGCCAGCCCCACAACAATCGGCTTTATGGTCTGCTCTGTTACTGGTCACTTTACTTTATAGCTCCGCCTTACTTGCCATATGGGTGCGGCGCGAGCGGAAAAAACGTCATCTGCAATTGCTGCAACATAATCAGCAACTGGAACAGCGAGTGATAGCCCGTACTAAAGATTTAGCTGAAACCAACAGACAACTCATACGCCAGATTGAACGGCGTGAGCAAACCGAAACTGAACTGGCACAAACCGAACAGCATCTGGTGCAAACCGCTAAGCTCGCCACTATAGGCGCTTTATCTGCTTCACTGAATCATGAATTAAATCAGCCGCTAACGGCCTTGCAAAGCTACGCTCAAACCACAGAAAAGTTGATCGACAAAGGTTATCTGGATGACGCGAAAACCAATATTCAGGCAATGCGCCAATTGATGCAGCGCTTAAGTGTGATAGTGGCTCAGTTTAAAGATTTCAGCCGTAAAAGCTCCGGCAAAAACCAGCTGGTGCAGATTAACAAGTTGGTATTAGATGCTCTTGGTATCGTCAAACACCAGTGTCAGCAGCAAGGGGTTAAAGTACGATTGCAACTGCCTGAACAATCCCCTGTGGTGCTCGCAGACAGTATTCAGTTGGAACAAGTAGTAGTAAATATTTTGACCAATGGTGTGCAGTCGATGGCAGGACAGGCAGACGCGGCCTTTCATATTGCCGTCAAAACACAGGCACAACAGGTCAGCATTCATATCCGCGATCAAGGCCCTGGTATAGAACCTCACCATTTAGAACGCATTTTTGAGGCTTTTTTCACCACTAAACAAAGGGACGGTCTTGGTTTAGGCCTTTCCATCTCGCAACGTATAGTGCAATCTTTTGGTGGTCAGCTTGAGGTGCGTAACGCGCCACAAGGTGGAGCTGAGTTTATTATCGTGCTTTTGATAGCGACAACGGGGTCTTAAATGGCAAACATAGAGCAGCAGCTTCCAGCTATTATTTTTATTGACGATGAAGCCGATATTCGAAGCGCAGTCAGTCAGCTGTTTAAACTGGAAGAGTTGCCTTGTGTCACCACAGCCAACCCAGGAGATGTATTGAGTCGCATCAGCACCGCATTCAACGGTATTGTCATTACCGATATGCATATGCCTGCTTTAAACGGTCTGGAATTACTGCAAAAAATTCATGCCATTGACGCCGAAATCCCTGTCGTGATGCTGACAGGTTATGGCGCTGTATCCCTCGCGGTAAAAGCGATGCAACAAGGGGCTTATGATTTTCTGGAAAAACCCTTTGATAACGATCACTTGATTGAAGTCAGCCGTCGTGCTTTGGAAAAACGTCATTTAGTACTGGAAAACCGTCAGTTAAAAGCAGCGGTCGAACGGGAACAACAACCAGGTTTACGGATCTTAGGGCAAAGCCCGGCTATGCAGCAGCTGCGTCGTACTTTGGATGCGGTGATCAACGCTCCTGCTGATGTGCTGATTTATGGTGAAACCGGCACAGGAAAAGAGTTGGTCGCGCGTTATCTACATGAACAAAGCGACAGACGTCAGCATAATTTTGTCGCCATTAACTGTGGTGCTATTCCGGAGCAGTTGATTGAAAGTGAGCTGTTTGGTGCTGAAGCGGGTGCTTTTACTGGCGCTGATAAAAAACGCATTGGTAAGTTTGAGTTTGCCAACGGTGGTACTTTATTGTTAGATGAAATAGAAAGCACGCCTCTTTCTTTACAGGTCAAACTGCTACGGGTGCTGGAAGAGCGTAAAGTCACCCGCTTGGGTTCAAATCAAGCTATCGATCTGGATATCAGGGTGATAGCAGCCAGTAAAGCAGATTTAAAACAGCTGGCAAGTACAGGGGAATTTCGCAGCGACTTGTATTACCGTTTGTCTCTGGTGGATTTACACCTACCCGCTTTGCGTCAGCGCAAAGACGACGTATTTTTGTTGTTTTCACATTTTGCCCGCATCGCAGCCGCGCGTTTTCATAAAGAATATATTCCGCTACAAAGTGCAGAATTACAGCAATTAGCCCAGCACCCATGGCCTGGCAATGTGCGTGAACTGCGTAATATGGCCGAGCGTTATGTGTTGATGGGCGCTGACATTGCCTTTAACCAACAGCCACACAAGGCTGAGCATGGCATCACAGGCAACATGAGTTTGCAACAGCGGGTTGAGTATTATGAAAAAATGCTGCTTGAAGAGGCGTTAAACCAACACAAAGGCGCTATTAAAGCTGTGATGACCGAGTTGGATTTACCGCGTAAAACCTTGTACGACAAAATGGCGAAGTACCAACTGACCCGCCGCGATTTTATGGATAAACACGAAGACTAATTCGTGCCTTGTGCGGAATTGGTGACAGCACTCATTTTTATTTGTGCGGAAATCCGCACAAACTTTTATTTAACTCAAAAACAAAAAACATAACCAACTGTATTTAAAAGATATTTCAGAAATAAAAAAGCTGGCTTCCTCTTTGCTATTGACTGTCTGACAGGGAGATTTTCTCCATAATCAGAGAGACAATAACAATGAAAAATAAAGCCATAAAGCTGTTATCCAGCCTTTATATCCAGGTGTTACTCGCCATCAGTATAGGTATCTTTTTAGGTCATTTTTACCCGGAACTTGGCACTGCCATGCAGCCTCTGGGCACAGCTTTTATCAAGCTGATTAAGATGATTATCGCACCCATTATCTTTTGTACCGTCGTGGTGGGTATAGCTGGTATGGAAGATATGAAAAAAGTCGGGAAAACAGGTGGTTACGCCCTACTCTATTTTGAAATTGTCTCGACCATAGCTCTGGTTATAGGTTTAGTGGTGATTAATGTTGTCAAACCTGGTGTCGGCATGCATATAGACCCCGCCAGTCTGGACCAGCAATCCATCAGTAAATACACAGCTCCTGATCAGATGCAAAGCACCACAGACTTTTTACTGAACGTGATCCCAAGCAGCGTATTTGATGCCTTTGCCCGTGGCGATATGTTGCAAGTGTTGTTTTTCTCTATTTTGTTTGGTTTTGCGCTGCAGCGTTTAGGCGGTAGGCAGAATCTGATTTTTGGTTATGTGGAGAAAAGCTCTGAAGTATTATTTGCCATAGTGCATATGCTGATGAAAGTGGCACCAATTGGTGCTTTTGGCGCTATGGCCTTTACCATAGGCAAATATGGTATCGCCACTTTATGGTCATTGGCTGGGTTAATGGCCACTTTCTACCTTACCTGCTTGTTGTTTATTTTTGTAGTTTTAGGCGCCATCTGCCGTTACCACGGTTTTTCTGTGACGAAGTTTATTCGTTATATCAAAGAAGAACTGTTGATTGTGTTAGGGACCTCGTCGTCAGAATCTGTGCTGCCACGCATGATGGCCAAGCTAGAAAAACTGGGCGCGACTAAATCCACTGTAGGTTTAGTGATCCCAACAGGTTATTCCTTTAACCTCGATGGCACTGCCATTTATCTGACGATGGCCGCTGTTTTTATTGCACAAGCCACAGATACACCAATGGATTTAACTCAGCAACTGACACTGCTTGCAGTGTTATTAGTGACCTCTAAAGGCGCAGCTGGTGTGACGGGCAGTGGCTTTATTGTTTTAGCTGCCACTTTAGCTTCTGTAGGTTCAGTGCCTGTAGCTGGTATAGCCTTGATTTTAGGCATAGACAGATTTATGTCTGAAGCTCGGGCCTTAACCAACTTAATTGGTAACGGTGTGGCGACTTTAGTGGTGTCCAAGTGGTGTGGTGAACTGGATACAGCGCAACTGGACAGAGAACTTGCCCAAGGTGCAACCCCACAACAAAACACGCCATCTGCGGTTACAACCGCTACAACAGTGGAGATACAACATGGTTAAGTCATATTTATCTGCCGCTATTTGTACCACTCTTGTTTTTAGCCCTGTTGCCAGTGCCTTTGAATGGGATTGGTATGGCAAACTTGAATTACAGGCTCTGGAAGTGGACAAAGGCTTATATAGGTATGGCGATCAGGGTCGCCAGATTGAGGCTCCATTCTCTCGTTTAGGTGTAAAAGCCAAACATCAGTTGACTGATGGGCTGGCTGTTATCGCAGTGTACGAGTGGCAAGTCAATGGTCTGGATGATGCCAACAGAGATCACAAGTTGGGTTCCCGTAACACCTATATAGGTGTAGCCAGCACTTATGGCGAACTGGTGTTTGGTAAAAACGACACTAAGTTTAAAAAGTCTGAAGGTAAAATCGATTTATTTAACGAGACCGTTGCAGATATTGCTCAAATTACACCTGGTCAGGACAGGCTGGAAAATGTGATTGCCTACCAGTCACCAATGATTGAAGGCTTTAACTTTTCAGCTACCTACCAGACTGGAGCCAGCGACGAAACTGCTGGTGGTTATGATTGGGTGCTGGGTTATGGCGACCCGGCCTTAAAAAAATATCCGCTTTATCTGGCCTATGGCCGCACGGACGAGCTGAATAACATCACCGCAGAACGTTTGTTAGCCCAAATGCCATTGTGGCAACTGGACGGTGCTACTCTTGCTGCAGGCTTGATGTATCAACACAGTGAACACGTGGTACGCAACATTCAGGGTGATGCATGGCTGGCTCAGCTGAGTTATCAGCGTGGCGACTTTACTTACAAATGGCAATGGCAAAAGGATGACAGCCAAACCCGCCACGCCGAAAACGCACGTCTGAATAACATTGGATTAGATTATCAATGGCGAAACAATTTGACGGCTTACCTGCTTCTATCCACACTCAATTTCGAAACCGATAACGATCATGCGGCCGCTTTAGGGCTGAAGTTTTACTTCTGATCACACCGGAGCTTGGCTCCGGTTTCTTTTAGTAAGGATTTTATATGTCACCTTTATCCAGCCGCTTGCTTCTGCTCTGCGGTCCTTTGTTACTGTTATTGACTGTTATTTTACCTCCGCCTGCGGCTCACATGAGTCAAGCGGCCTGGATGGTTACAGGCTTAATGGCCTGGATGGTGCTTTGGTGGATCACCGAAATTGTACCTATCCCTGTCACCTCTTTGCTGCCTATGATATTTATTCCTCTGCTGGGTATTGATAAACTGGATGCTGCGACTGCCCCTTATGCTCATCCGTTGATCTTTTTATTTTTTGGTGGTTTTTTCCTGTCTATTGCGATGGAAAAAACTAATTTACACAAACGTATTGCGCTAAAAGCACTGTCCCTGGTAGGTACTTCTCCTGGTCTGCAAATCGCCGCTTTGATGGGCGTGACCGCTTTTTTGTCGATGTGGATGTCCAACACCGCCACATCAGTGATGATGTTACCTATAGGCTTGTCCATCATAGCTATGGCCAATGCATCTACTCAGGACCAGTTTGGTAAAGCGGTATTATTAGGTATAGCGTACAGCGCCAGTATAGGGGGAGTGGCAACTCTGATTGGTACGCCTCCAAATGCGTTGCTGGCTGCTTATATGTCAAAAAGTTATGGCATTCAAATTAGCTTCGCCGACTGGATGATATTGGGTGTGCCACTAGCACTCAGCATGCTGATCCTTTGTTGGCTGTGGCTGACTAAAATCCATTTTCGCATGCCTAAAGCAGAACTTAGTAATAACGACAGTTCAATGCAGTTGCAGGCGCTTGGTCTGATGTCACGTTCACAAAAACTGGTGCTGATGGTATTTACCCTGGCGGCAATAAGTTGGATCAGTCAGCAATGGCTTGTCAAATGGACCGGGCTGCCCATCAGCGACACTGTAATAGCACTTTGCGCCGCCGCTTTATTGTTTTTATTGCCGGGAGAAAAAGGCTCTGGCACTGCCTTGCTGGAATGGAAAGACAGTCAGAATGTGCCTTGGGGCGTGTTATTACTGTTTGGCGGTGGTTTGAGTATGGCGGAGCAGATCCAAAAAACTGGTGTGGCTGAACTCTTAGCACAACAACTACAGTTATTGGACGGTGTCCCGCCCATACTGCTATTGGTTGCCGTTACCAGTCTGATTATTTTCCTGACCGAGGTCACCAGTAATACCGCAACAGCCGCAGCTTTCCTGCCGTTATTAGGCCCTGTTGCAGTTTCTATGGAGTTATCACCATTGTATTTAGTAGTACCAGCGGCCTTAGCTGCCAGCTTTGCCTTTATGCTGCCAGTGGCCACACCGCCAAACGCTATTGTGTTCGCGTCAGGTAAGTTGCAGATTAAAGATATGGTCAGAGCCGGCCTGGTGCTGAATCTGGTCGGTATAGTGGCTATAAGCCTGTTTAGTTTGTGGTTAGGACCACAGTTGGTGAGTTAACAGATTTTGATACAAGGAAAGCGGCTTTGGCCGCTTTTTTTGTATCACCACTCTGAATTCAAATAGCGGAGAATATTTCTTCAATATCCTTAAACGAAAAAAACAGCCTAAAGGCTGCTTTTTTCTGAATTTGGAGCGGGCAACGAGGCTCGAACTCGTGACCTCGACCTTGGCAAGGTCGCGCTCTACCAACTGAGCTATGCCCGCTTAGGCATTTTGCAGATAACAACCTGCTTTGGTATTTGATGTTTTTCAGCTTATCTCAACATATTGTATTGAGATGGTGCCCGGGGCCGGACTTGAACCGGCACGCCCTTTCGAGCGAGGGATTTTAAATCCCTTGTGTCTACCGATTTCACCACCCGGGCAAACACTTTTCAATTTTGTATTACAGCCAACGACATTTAACCAAGTACGGTATTAAATGGAGGCGGGTCCCGGAGTCGAACCGAGGTGGACGGATTTGCAATCCGCTGCATGGCCATTCTGCCAACCCGCCATCTGGCGTACGACTTGGAGCGGGCAACGAGGCTCGAACTCGTGACCTCGACCTTGGCAAGGTCGCGCTCTACCAACTGAGCTATGCCCGCTTTTTACTGGCCATTCGCCGTAACACGAGACGCATTCTACTGGTTTATGCTTTTACGTCAACCACAAATTTATGCTTTTAAATTCGTTTGCTCAAAAAGTAGCTTCGCTGCTGTTTTTGCAAACTTTTTCCGCTTATTTACTCAGCGCTGGCCAGGATGCTTTCAGATAAACCAACATGGACCAGACAGTCAATAAAGTGGCTATATAGAGCAAAGCCATACTTAAATCGGTCAGCCAACCTACAGGTTGCCAAATTAAGCCAATTAAAGCCAACATCTGGGCTGCGGTTTTGTATTTGCCTACTTCTGATACAGCCACCTGAGCGCGCTGACCTACTCCCGCCATCCATTCACGTAAAGCCGAAATTAAAATCTCGCGGCTAATCATAATAAAAGCCGGAATAGTCACCCACAAAGTTTGCATATCCACAGCAATCAGCACTAAAGCTGCGGCTACCATCAGTTTGTCTGCGACTGGATCTAAAAAAGCACCAAAAGGTGTCATCAGCTGCATCTTACGAGCCAGGTAACCATCTAACATGTCGGTAATAGCCGCAAACCAAAAGGCAAAAGCAGCAAAAAAGCGGGCGTGTTCCAGTTCAGAGTAGAAGCAGAATAAGCAAACCGGGATCAAACACAATCGGAACAGAGTCAACAGATTTGGAATATTCCACATAACACTACTTCTCAAAGTCGGCACAAATTTTTAGTTATTGTGACATGCCTGGTAAATCTTTTCGGCCTGTTGCCTGGAAATTCCCGGTACTGTCGCGAGTTCGTCCACAGAAGCCTGCATCACGCCATGCAAACCTCCGAGGTATTGTAACAAAGCTTGTCGGCGTTTCTCACCTACTCCGTCGATATTTTCTAATGGGCTTTTAATAATGGCTTTACCGCGTTTATTGCGATGGCCTGTGATAGCAAAACGGTGCGCTTCATCGCGAATTTGCTGAATTAAATGCAAAGCTGGCGATTCAGCAGCAAGAGAAAAGCCTGCCGGGTTATCCGGCAAAATTAATGTTTCAAGGCCAGGTTTACGACTGGTGCCTTTAGCGACCCCTACCAGTAAGGGTCTTTTCGCAAAAGGCCAGTCACTGAAAAAGTTAATCGCCTGAGTCAATTGCCCTTGACCACCGTCTATTAAAATCAAATCCGGGATACGGCTTTCATCAGTCAGCTTGCCATAACGTTTATTGAGCGCGAACAACATAGCGGCATAATCATCACCGGGCGTAATGCCTTCGACATTAAAACGACGGTATTCGCTTTTATTTGGGCCCTGACCGTCAAATACGACGCAGGAGGCAATGGTCGACTGCCCCATGGTATGACTGATATCAAAACATTCCATCCGCTCCAACAACTCAAGCTTCAGCGTCTGTTTCAGCTCACGATAACGCACTGCCACCTGCTCTTTAACAGACAACTTAGTCGCAGCAGCCAGCTGAGCATTTTTTTGCGCTAAGGCTAAATAACGCGCTTTTTCGCCGCGTTTAGCATAGACAAAACTCACTTTACGTTGCGCTAATTCACCAATGGCCTGAGCCAGTTGTTCATCATCAGCCACCTGCTCGCTCAAGACCAGTTCTTTTGGCACCATTTGACCACCGGCACCACTTAAATAAAACTGAGCTAAAAAGGACGGTAAAATTTCTTCAGGTTCAGAACCTGCCGGCACTTTAGGGAAAAAGTTCTTACTGCCCAGCACCTTATGATCACGGATAAAAAGCACGTGAATACAAGCCACACCATGTGACCACTCCAGAGCTATCACATCCATCTCTTCGTGATCACCGCTGACGTATTGCTGTTCCTGTACTTTGCGGAGGCTGACTATTTGATCGCGAAACTGGGCGGCTTTTTCAAAGGCCATCTCGCTACTGGCCTTTTCCATTTGCTGTACCAGTTGTTCAATCAACTGCTGGCTTTTGCCGGATAAAAATAGCGAGGTATTTTTGACTTCAGCTGCGTAATCTTCATCAGAGATTTTGCCAACACAAGGCGCTGAACAGAGTTTTAGCTGGTATTGCAAACAAGGCCGGGTGCGGGCGCGGTAAAAGCCGTCCTCACACTGGCGTATAGGAAATACTTTTTGCAGCAGCTTTAAACTTTCCCACACTGCGCCAGCGCTTGGATAAGGACCAAAATACTGGCCCTCCACTTTACGAGGTCCACGGTGCGAGCTGATACGCGGGTGTTTATGGTTGGTGATCAAAATAAAAGGGTAAGATTTATCGTCCCGCAGCAGAATATTGTATTTGGGCAGGTACTGCTTGATCAGGTTATTTTCTAAAATCAGCGCTTCGGTTTCACTTTGTGTAACCGTTAACTCCACACTGCGGATATGGCTGACCAAAGCACGGGTTTTGCTACCGGACACATTCTGGCGGAAATAACTGGATAAGCGTTTTTTCAGATCTTTGGCTTTACCGACATAAATGACGGTTTCTTTTTGATCCAGCATACGATACACGCCCGGCATATGGGGCGCGGTTTTTAGGAAGCTTTTGGCGTCAAACATCGGCATTAAACATCATGGAGGCAGTTATAACTTCGCAATGTCGATCATGCCATGGCGTAAAGCTAAGTGAGTCAACTCGACATCGCCGCTGATATCCAGTTTTTCAAACATACGATAGCGGTAGGAATTGACCGTTTTAGCGCTGACATTCAACTGTTCGGCTATGTCGTTAACCTTCTGACCTCGGGTGATCATCAACATGATCTGCATTTCACGATCGGATAATTCTTCAAAAGGATTTTGGTTACTGCTGGTCACGCGGCTCATCGCCATCTTTTGTGCGACTTCACCGGAGATATAACGCTCCCCTGCATGCACTTTACGTATAGCACTGACCATTTCGGAAGGGGCTGCATTTTTTGAAATAAAACCTGAAGCGCCAAGTTGCATCACTTTGGTTGGAACCGGCTCTTCGCAGGAGACAGATAACGCCAGAATTTTAATTTCAGGACAATAATGCAATATGCGTTTGGTAGCCGTCATACCGCCCATACCAGGCATGTTCATATCCATCAGCACCACATCCGGTGTTTGGGCACGACAAAACTGCAAGGCTGCTTCACCGGAAATAGCTTCACCTATGACCTTGATGCCACGTTCGTCCATTAGTATACGACTGATGCCGGTGCGAACCAGCTCGTGATCATCCACCAATAACACATTAATCAATTTGAGCTCTCCGGGGCCAAGGTCAACTACTCCAGTCTAGCTGGATTCTGTCTGAGCATAAAGCAGAGACAGGATAAAGCTCAAGCACTTCATCAACGAATACGATAAGTAACACAAATTTGTTGAGGACAATACAGAAAAAACTTAAAAACCAATAAGATAGGAAAATTGCAGGCATAAAAAAACCACCTTGATGGTGGTTTTAATGGCGGAGGAGGAGAGATTCGAACTCTCGGTAGGCTATTAACCTACGCCAGTTTTCAAGACTGGTGCATTAAACCGCTCTGCCACCCCTCCGTTGCGAGCGAGGTGTATAATACTGATTTGAAATTTCAGTGCAACCTCTTTTTTAAAAAACTTTAACTTTTTTCACTCACATAGCCCTGATCAGGAGAAGAACGGATCCAAACATTAGAATACCAGTAATAATGCTGACCTGAATTATCTGGCATAGTACAGTTAATACGGCCCCGACCAACGCCGAATGGTTTCTCTGCCGTCGCCGTTACTTCTGTGTCAGACACCCAATCCAGCTTAGCTTTGCCTTGACCA
>JAHIWM010000106.1 GCA_018815765.1 Gammaproteobacteria bacterium
AGAGGGTATATCAACGGTCGTCAGGAAGTGATGATTGGTTACTCAGACTCAGCCAAAGATGCCGGTGCTTTTGCCGCGGCCTGGGCCCAGTACAGTGCGCAGGAAGCTTTAGTGGCTATTTGTCAGCAGGCTAAAGTACAACTGACTTTATTCCACGGCCGAGGCGGTACTATAGGCCGTGGCGGTGGTCCTGCTCACGCGGCTATTTTATCGCAGCCGCCAGGATCGCTTGCTGGTGGTTTACGGGTGACTGAACAAGGCGAGATGATCCGCTTTAAGTTTGGTTTAAATGGCTTAGCGCAGCGTAGTCTGGCCTTGTATGCCAGTGCTGTACTGGAAGGGGTGTTGTTACCGCCGCCAGTGCCTGAGCAAAGCTGGCGTGAGCTGATGCAGCAACTGGCAACAGTATCCTGTGAAGCTTATCGTGCTGTAGTGCGGCATCACCCGGATTTTGTGCCTTATTTCCGAGCGGCCACACCAGAGCTGGAATTGGGGCAGTTACCGCTTGGCAGTCGTCCGCCAAAACGTAATCCAAATGGCGGTGTTGAAAGTTTACGTGCCATTCCATGGATCTTTGCCTGGTCGCAAAACCGCCTGATGTTACCGGCCTGGTTAGGCGCAGGCAGTGCTTTGGCTGTTGTCGTCGAGCAAGGTAAAACAGAGCTGTTGGCACAAATGCGGGCGAAATGGCCATTTTTCGCCACTCGTTTATCGATGCTGGAAATGGTGTACTTAAAAGCGGATGCAGAAATTGCCGCCTATTATGATGAAAAGCTGGTGCCAGAGCATTTGTTGCCTTTAGGTTTACAATTGCGTCAGCAACTGGCCGCAGATACGGCTTTGCTGTTAAAGCTGATCCAAAGCGATACCTTAATGGCGAATGAAGCCTGGATCCGTGAGTCCATTATGCTGCGAAATACTTACGTCGACCCTCTGCATATTTTGCAGGTGGAATTGTTAAACCGGGTGCGGCATGAACCTGAAACAGTGAACGACAGCATTAAACGTGCTTTGATGGTGACTATTGCCGGTATTGCAGCTGGTATGCGCAACTCGGGTTAAGCAGATAAAAAAGGGCGCACAGAGTGCGCCCTTTCACTACTTTTTTAACTTAGAAAAAGTTCTTTTTAAACTCAACACCAATAATACGAGGTTCGTTAACAAAACCCGTCAGGTTAGCAAAGTCTATTGCGCCTTTCAGGTTGTCTTCGTCCGTGATATTACGGCCAAACAAAGCCACTTCGTAGTCGTTATCAAAGTTCAGATAACCAATACGTAAACCTGCTTCGAAATTGCCGTCGGTGTTGTATTCCATCGATTCATACAGGAACAGGTTCGTTTTACCTTGACGAGCTACATCACCGTAAAAATAAATCTCACCCGTGCTGACCGGAATATCGTAACGGGCATTCACCGTTAAAATAGTTTCAGGAGCCTGCGGGAACGGATTACCGTCAATAAAGACTAAACCAGAACCGTTGGATGGGTTTGTCGGCGTACACATATCTGAACCACAAGGAGCGACTAGTAAGTTTTGATCCTTCAGTTCAGTTTTGTTGTAGCTAAAACCGCCGCCCAACACCAGATTTTGAGTTGCACGCCATTCAGCATCTACTTCAAAACCATAACCTGTACCTTTGTCGGCGTTGATTAACTGGTTACCCTGAGTGGCGCCACCAATAGCGGATAACTGAATATCGTCGATGTTGTAATAAAACAAAGCACCGTTCAAACGTAAAGAGTCATCCAGTAAGTCGGATTTCGCTCCAAATTCAACAGAAGTGATAGTTTCAGAGTCAGCTACTGAAGGTGGGGCTTCAAACGCAACATCACGACCTTGAATCGACTGAGCGCGGAAACCACTGGCCAGACGGCCGTACAGACTGGATTTGTCTGTTAAGCGGTAGTTGCTGCTTAATTCCCAGCTGACCTGACCATCATCTACTTTAATTGGAGCATAGTCCTGGATACTGGCAGCGCCTATAGTTAAGGCGAAACCATCCACGTTTTGCTGACCTACTGAAAATGTTTTTTCGTCGTAAGTGTAGCGAATACCACCTGTAATATCCCAGCGATCCGTCAGATTGTAGGTAGACTGGCCAAAGACAGCCCAGCTTTCGTTGCCATGGTAAACCGTAGTTGCACCAAAGAAACCGTCAATACTAGTGACGCCAAAAGATGAGTCAAAATAGAACGCACCTACTTGCCACTCTAAGGCTTCGTTGGTGTCGCTGGCTAAACGGAACTCCTGGGTAAACTGTTCCAAATCATTTAACTGATCTTCGGTGATAGCTCCAGATGGATCCGACGGCCCCGGACCTGCGGTGTTGCCCCCATCAATATCACCTACACCCTTACCGTCTGCGTTTTCCTGAGCAGTCACAGAAGTAAAGGTCATGCCGTCAATATCAAATTCAAGTGTTAACGAAGCACCGGAATTATCGTATTTCTGGAAGTTACCATCACCCTGATCATAATAGACAGTGTCACGGTCATAATTGTCATTCAGCTCATTACTGCCGGGAGTCAGAATGTTACGACGGAACAGAGATGAAGTGCCATCCAGTTTGCGACCATGTACGTTTAACAATGCAGAGAAATCATCTGTGTCGTATAAAAACTGCAGACGGCCTGCTTTTTCATCATGGCCACCTGTGAAGTCTTTTTCACCGGTAAAGCCGTTGTCGACATAATCGTCACGGTTTTGGTTCATCAACGAAATACGGGCTGACAATTCATCAGTTAAACCACCGCCTGCAGCACCTTCCACATTAATAGTGCCGAAGCTGCCTACAGTTGCTTTGGTATAAGCTTCAAAGTCCTGAGTTGGTTTCACAGAACTGAATTTGACTATACCTGCTGTGGTATTACGACCAAACAAAGTACCTTGTGGGCCACGGATCACTTCAGCCTGCGCTACGTCAAATAACGGGAAGCTTTTGAGGATCACGTTTTCCATCACCACGTCATCCATAATCACAGAAACTGGCTGAGAAGCGGCCAGGTCAAAATCTGTGTTTCCCAAACCACGAATATAAAAACGTGGTGCAGCACGGCCGTTTGATGATTCAGCGTATAAACCTGGGATCTTGCCAGATAAAGCCTGGATGTCCTCGCCACCTGCAAACAAAGCGTCAAACTTTTCACCGCTTAAAGTTGCAATAGAGATAGGAACTTCCTGGGTGCTTTGCACACGTTTCTGTGCAGTCACCATAATGCGTTCCAATTTTGTCTCTTCAGCAGCCTGATCTTTGTCACTTTCCTGCGCGAATAAAGCAGGAGAAAGACCCATGGCTGCAGCGAGCAGACTGGCCTGAATACTCAATGCCAGAACAGACTTTTTGCATGTTTTCATCAATGTTGTACCTTAGTTTTAGGCTGTTATGTGTTTTCTGGTGCGTCCTGCGGATTGGTTATCAAAGCGAACCCTACAAACTCTGGAGTGACCACAGTGTTTGCCTCGATAACTTGCCTGTTACTATAGCATTTTGCAGCTACTTTTGCCGATCTTGCGAATAAAATGGTCAATAATCATCAAGTTGTTGAAGTTAATTTGCACATTATCTACTTAAGTAAAGCCTGGTTTACCTGATGCTAACTTGTGCCTGCTCCGGTTTCGATAGCGAAAAGAGCCGTATAAATTGAGCTGCGGCCCTGATGAGAAGAGTAATAGCTGATCAGTAGTTTGTTTTCCTGCAGGACCATGCCTGCGTAACTGGTATCTCCGCCTGAGGGTAAGGTTATTAGCTCCGTCAATTCACCTGTACTTTGGTTCAGAGTCACCAGGCTGGTTCTCGCTTTTTCGTCGTAAAGACGTACGACGGCCAGCATTTGTCCTGACGCAGTAAAAATGGCTTGTGGACCACCAATGCGGCAGCCAATATCCAGCCATTGCCATTGTGTATAGGGAGGGGGCGAATAACCCAACTGGCCATGATCAGGATTTTTGCATAATAAACACCAGCCCTTGTTGTTATCCTGTAGAAGTTGCTACATAAGTCTTTAAAAAATTATGTTTTCCTGTCTTCCATGCCCGACTCACCCAAAGTAACTCTATGGCTGATGCTGTCCGGAGTTCTGCTTCTTTTTTGGCATACATATACAGGGTTGTGTTTTTATTGTTAATAATTTGTTTGTTTTTGTGGTTGTTCTACACTTAATTTTACTTTCGTAACCCTTTTTCATCCGTGTGTCGGGTTTATGTCTGTTGGCACAAAGTGGAAAGTCTTTTTGCAGTGTACAAAACTGCACGGAGTTTCACTATGTCGACAGAGCAGAGTTTATTTCGCACCAAAGCACTACAAGCGCAACAGCAGCGGCTTGAGGGGCAGGTCAGTATTGTGCAGCCTGTCGGCAGCTCGGTATTGTGTTTTTGTTTAGTCTTTATCCTGTTCAGTTTATTGTTGCTACTGCACCAGGCGAACTTTTCCCGCAAAGAGACTGTAGTTGGTTATCTGAAGCCATCCAGTGGTGTTGTTCGTATCCATAGTCAGCGTTCCGCTGTACTTAAACAGCTGTATGTTCAGGATGGATCTATGGTGCGTGCTGGTCAAAAGTTGGCCTTGCTGAGTAGTGATGAATATCTGGCTGCCGGTCAAAGTCTGACCGAACATCTGCAAAGCAGTTTGTCACTGCAACTGACGTTAAATACGCAAAAGCGGCATGAAGTGATTCAAAGCTTTGATCAGCAGCGACTACAACTGTCAGCGCAAATTAATAACATAAAACAACAGCTTTCAGACAACCAGCGTCAGCAGAAGCTACTTTCTGAGCGTATTGACTTGCAAAGCCAGCGTTTGCTTTCCCAACAGGAGCTTGCACTCAAGGGGCATCTGCCAAAGCTACAGCTGGAGCAGCAGCAGGACCAGCATCTGATGTTGCAACAACAACTGGCAGAGGTGCAAACCCTAGCGCAATCTATTCTTCAGCAGCAAATCCAGTGGGAAAACCAGCTACAGACTTTGCCGGTTGAACAGCAACGTCAGCTTCAGCAATTACAGGCTGAGCGGCTGCAGTTTGAGCAACAAAAAACCGAGTTACTGGCCCGTGGGGAGGTTTTGTTGACTTCCCCTGTTGCGGGCAGAGTGACCAATTTAGTGGTAAGTCAGGGCCAACAGCTGCAAGGCTCACAGGTTTTGATGCAACTGCTGCCTGAATCCGGTTTTTTGTATGCTCAATTATTAGTGCCAACAAGGGCTTTTGGCTTTATTCAGCCTGGCCAAACGACCTGGTTGCGGTTTGATGCCTTTCCTTATCAGCGCTTTGGTTTGTATCAGGGGGAAGTCAGCCAGCTTTCAAAAGCTGTGTTGATGGCTCAGGACCCTGATAGCCCGGTTCAAATTCAGGAGCCTGTGTATCAGGTGCAGGTGCAGCTCAATCAACAATTTATCGAGGCTTATGGTGAACAGCTGCCGTTGCAGGCGGGCATGTTATTAAGTGCTGACATAGTGCTGGAGCAGCGCTCAGTCTTGAGTTGGTTACTTGAACCCTTATTCAGTTTGAAAGGACGTTTTCAGATTTAGCTCAGATTCTACAGGGAGACGATGATGATTAAAGTTATGGTAAAAAACGGACCAGTGCTGACTAAAACGTTGATAGCTGGTTAGGCTATTCAGATGCAGATCATCTATCAGTCCGAAGCTGCTGAGTGTGGGCTGGCTTGTCTGGCCATGGTGGCCGGGGCTTATGGTTATAAAACCGATATGGCCAGTTTGCGTCAGCGTTATTCGTTGTCACTTAAAGGCGCCACTTTACAGCACCTGATGCAACTGGCTGATCAATTGGGGTTAGCCACTCGTGCCTTACGGCTGGAGCCGGAAGAGCTGTCACAGTTAAAACTTCCCTGCATTTTGCATTGGCAGATGAGTCATTTTGTGGTGTTGGTGAAAGTCAAAGGCCAGAAAGTCCAGATCCTTGACCCCGCATTTGGCCAGCGTGATTTAAGCTTTGCTGATATCGATCAATGTTTTACCGGTGTTGCGCTTGAGCTGAGCCCAACCGCTGTATTTAAAAAAGCAGATCAACGGCAAAAGTTAAGTGTGCGGCAGTTTTGGTCCTCAGCTTCAGGATTATGGTCTGCCTTGCTGCGGATCTTGTTGATGTCGCTGGTGCTGCAGTTTTTTTTGCTGGTTGCTCCGTATTACGTGCAGTTGGTGGTGGATGAAGTCTTGGTGAGCAGAGATTTGGAACTGTTGCCAGTGCTGGCCATGGGGTTCGCATTTGTGCTGCTGTTGCAAATTCTGACCAATACGCTGCGCAGCTGGTTAGTACTGCATTTAAGTTCGGTATTAAATCTGCAACTGGCGATCAATCTGTTCCGGCATTTATTGCATTTACCGCTGAGCTTTTTTGAGAAACGCCACATGGGCGATATTGTGTCGCGTTTTGGCTCCTTGCAGCAGCTGCGCGAATTACTGACCAACAGTCTGATTGAAGCCTTGATTGATGGGTTAATGGCTTGTGCTGTACTGGTGTTACTTTTTGTTTATCATCCGGTGCTGGCTGCGGTTGTTTTGATCGCAGTGCTGCTTTATGCGTTGTTGAGGTTTATTTTTTACGTTCCTTTGAGGCAATGCACTGAGCAGGGCATAGTGGCTCAGGCCAAAGAGCAGTCCGGCTTTATGGAAAGTGTCCGTGCCATTCAGTCCGTGCAGCTTTTTTCAAAACAAAGTCAAAGGTTAAGTCTGTGGCAAAACCAATACTCAGACGCTGTGGATCAGCAATTCAGGCTGGGGCGTTGGCAAGTGTCGTTGCAGGCCGTGCATCAGTTGTTATTTGGTGTCGAACATATTGTGGTGATTTATCTGGCCGCTTTGGCGGTGATCGATACTGCTTTTAGTGTTGGAATGCTGTTCGCATTTGCCAGTTACAAAACTCAGTTTACCCAAAGAGCTGCTGCTTTTATTGACCACTGGGTTGAATTCCGGATGCTTGAACTGCACTTGCAGCGTCTGGCAGATATAGCGCTCACTGAAACAGAACAGTCGGGAGCAAACCAGCCTTATTTGCAACTGCAGGGGCATATTGAATTACGTGATCTGTGTTTTCGTCAGGCTGAGCAGGAGCCCTGGCTGTTTCATCAACTTAATTTCCAACTGGTACCTGGTGAAAGTGTTGCTATTGTCGGCCCCTCTGGTATAGGAAAAACCAGCTTATTAAAAATCATTCTGGGAATGGCTAATGCACAGCAAGGTAAAGTGCTGGTGGACGGTATGGAGTTGAATAGTTTTGGCTTGCAACATTACCGTAGTCAAATCGCCGCAGTAATGCAGAATGATCAATTGTTGTCAGGCACTGTGATGGACAACATCAGCTTTTTCAGCCCTAAACCTGATTTACAGCATCTGATGCATTGTGCCGAACTTGCGGCTATTCATCAGGATATAGTGGCTATGCCTATGGGCTACAATACGCTGATTGGCGATATGGGGTCTGCCTTATCCGGAGGACAAAAACAACGCTTACTGATTGCCAGAGCCCTGTACCACAAACCCAGAGTACTACTGTTGGATGAAGCAACCAGTCACCTGGATCTGATGCTGGAAGCCAGGGTGAATCAGGCCATCCGCCAATTACAGGTTGCGCGTATTATTGTGGCGCACAGACCTGATACTATTTTAAGCGCGGATCGGATTTTATTAGTGCAGCAAGGCCAGCTAACCGATATCACTTACGAGTTTCACCAATTGCATCGATCTCCTGGCTCACTCAATCATGCCGAAGTGCCCTAGGTGTTGGGTTGCCAGAGTTCAAATTTGTTACCTTTCAGGCTCTATGTCCCTGCCAAATTTTGCATAAAATAATGTTGCTATTGCGCAAGTTTCGCCAGTAAGTTTGCTGCTGTCATCTGTTTACGTTGCATAATTAAATCCTGCCCCAGTGTCAGTAGTTGTCGCTGTACCTGAAGTTTAAAGCTTGCATCAGTCAGTTGCTGTAATTCCGGTGCTGGTGCCCAGCCTACAGTGCGGCGGATCAGCTCACAGCCGGCATAGCCCAAAGTATCCTGCCATAACTGCTGTAAAAACCTCTGCTGATAAAGTGAGTTCTGAAAACTCTGATCTTTGGTTTCCTTTTGCATCAGAGTGCCGAACACCGCAGAAAACTCCCGCCAGAATAAGTCGATTTGGTTGGATAAATAAGGGCGCACAGATGCAGTGTTGGCTGGGTTCTGAGTTGCTAAGTTTAGAATAAGGCTGGCGATAAAAGTGCCGGTATCAAAAGCTATAGGGCCATAACAGCCAAATTCCGCGCCTATCACTTTGTATTCTTCATGGCTGACTAAAACATTACCACAGTGCAAATCACCATGCAGTAAAGCCTGAGGTTTAGCCAAAAAATCCGCTTTTAGTTCA
>JAHIWM010000107.1 GCA_018815765.1 Gammaproteobacteria bacterium
CCTGGCGCAGTGCTGGGGTTATCTGGTGGTATCGATTCGGCATTAACTCTGGCGATAGCAGCCGATGCGATAGGCCCTGACAAAGTACAAGCTCTGATGCTGCCTTTTGCTTATACCTCGTCGATGAGTGTGGAAGATGCCAAAGCTCAGGCAGAAGTGATGGGCGTTGAGTTTGATTCTGTGTCTATTGAGCCTATGTACAACAGTTTTATGCAGCAACTTGCGCCACAGTTTAAAGGCCGTGGCAAAGACACGACAGAAGAGAACCTACAAGCCCGTATTCGGGGTGTGCTGTTGATGGCGATGTCGAATAAAACCGGCCGTATGCTGTTAACTACAGGCAATAAAAGCGAAAACGCTGTAGGCTACTGCACCTTGTACGGCGATATGTGTGGTGGTTTTGCAGTCATTAAAGATGTGCCAAAAACTCTGGTGTATCGTTTATCAGAGTATCGCAACAGCATTTCAGCTGTGATCCCACAACGGGTGATAGACAGACCACCATCTGCTGAGCTGGCGCCGGATCAAACCGATCAGGACAATCTGCCGCCTTATGATGATTTGGATGCGATGATTGAAGCTTATGTCGAGCACGACAAATCACTGCCCGCCATAGTGGCGATGGGCTATGATGAAGCCACAGTTCGCAGGGTGTTAAACCTGATTGATATCAACGAATACAAAAGACGCCAGTCGGCCGTGGGTCCAAAAGTGACCAGCCGCAACTTTGGTAAAGACAGAAGATACCCCATCACATCGTGGATGCGGAAACAGCGCTGAGGAAGTCATGAAAAAAGTTGAAGCTATTATTAAGCCTTTTAAATTAGACGATGTACGGGAAGCTCTGGCCGAAATTAATATCACCGGCATGACAGTGACTGAGGTCAAAGGTTTTGGTCGTCAGAAAGGCCATACCGAACTGTACCGTGGCGCAGAGTATATGGTCGATTTTTTACCTAAGGTAAAAATTGAGCTGGTACTGCCGGACGATCAAGTCGAACGTTGTATTGATGTGATTATCAAAACTGCCCAAACGGGTCGTATTGGTGATGGCAAAATTTTTGTGTTTGATGTGGAACGAGTCATTCGTATCCGCACAGGCGAAGAAAACGAAGACGCAGTATAAAACTTAAAATTGGGGTCAGAGTAAAATTAATTGCCCGGCAATTAATTTTACTCTGACCCCAATTATTTTAGATCTTTTTGTATTTGATGCGGTGCGGTTGCATCGCATCTGAGCCGTAGGTGGCTTTCATCCAGCTTTCGTAGTCTGAATAGTTACCTTCGAAGAAGTTCACTTTACCTTCGTCGCGGTAATCCAGAATATGAGTGGCAATACGGTCAAGGAACCAACGGTCGTGCGAGATCACCATGGCGCAGCCAGGGAAGTCGAGGATGGCGTTTTCCAGAGCACGCAAAGTTTCTACGTCCAAATCGTTGGTGGGTTCATCGAGTAACAGCATGTTGCCGCCAGCTTTTAACAGCGCAGCTAAATGCACACGGTTACGCTCACCACCGGATAAGTCACCAATAAACTTCTGCTGATCGTTGCCTTTAAAGTTAAAGCGACCGACATAAGCCCGGCTTGGAATTTGGAAGTTACCAATTTGCAGAATATCCTGACCATTGGAGATTTCCTGCCATACGGTATTTTTTGGATCCATGCTGTCACGGAACTGATCAACGCTGGCGATTTGTACTGTATCGCCCACTTCAATAGTGCCGCCATCCGCTTGTTCCATGCCGGTGATCATTTTAAACAGCGTCGATTTACCAGCACCGTTCGGGCCGATAATACCTACAATGGCACCTTTTGGAATGCTGAAGCTTAAATCGTCAATCAGGACGCGGTCGCCAAAGGTTTTACGCAGGTTTTTTACTTCCAGCACTTTGTCGCCTAAACGTGGTCCTGGCGGAATAAACAGCTCGTTGGTTTCGTTACGTTTTTGGAAGTCCTGGCTTTGCAGTTCTTCAAAACGGGCCATACGGGCTTTGCTCTTGGCATGACGGCCTTTTGGATTGGTACGAACCCATTCCAATTCCTGTTTGATAGAACGCTGACGCGCGTTTTCGCTACGTTCTTCCTGCTCAAGACGGGCATCTTTTTGCTCTAACCATGAGGAGTAGTTACCTTCCCACGGAATACCTTCACCGCGGTCCAGCTCTAAAATCCAGCCTGCCACGTTATCGAGGAAATAACGGTCGTGGGTAATAGCCACAACTGTGCCTGTGTAATCGTGCAGGAAACGTTCTAGCCAGGCCACAGATTCAGCGTCTAAGTGGTTAGTAGGTTCGTCCAGCAGCAACATGTCTGGTTTTTCTAATAGCAAACGACAGATAGCGACACGGCGGCGTTCACCACCTGATAAGTGTTTGATCAATGCATCCCAGGCTGGCAGACGCAACGCATCGGCAGCGCGGTCAAGAATATTGTCGAGGTTATGACCTTCTTTAGCCTGAATAATAGCTTCCAGCTCACCTTGTTCGCGGGCTAAAGCGTCAAAGTCAGCATTTTCTTCAGCATAAGCGGCATAGACCTGATCCAACCGGGTTAACGCGTTTTTCACATCGGAAACTGCTTCTTCGACCACTTCACGCACAGTTTTTTCCGGGTCAAGCTGAGGTTCCTGTGGCAGATAACCAATATTGATCCCAGCTAAAGGACGGGCTTCACCGTCAAACTCTGTGTCCACGCCTGCCATAATACGCAGCAAGCTGGATTTACCTGAACCGTTTAAACCCAAAACACCAATTTTTGCACCAGGGAAAAACGACAGCGAAATGTCTTTTAAAATAGTGCGTTTTGGTGGCACTACTTTCGACATGCGGTACATGCTGTAAATATACTGAGCCATAAGAGTCACTCATCTTGTTGTTTAGAATGCGGCAATTGTACGTTATTTTTAAAAAACAGGGGAACAGCACCAGGCAGGAAAGGGGATTTTAATTCGTCTTTAATCTGGTTTTCTGCTCTAATAGTGGCAATTAAACTAACAGTTCAGATAAAGGTGGTTGCCATGGGCGAATATTCACATGATCCGGTGTTTCAAAATTTTATTGCTGAAGCCAAAACCCATGGTGTGGTTTGGACTTTAGCCAACGGCGAAGATTTGCTGGTGGTCGAATCTGTTGATTTTGAAGATACAGACGTGATGCCATTCTGGTCTAGCCAGGAAGCGGCTTTAGTGCACTGCTCAGAAGAATGGTCTGACTACAAACCTGAAGCTATTCCACTGGATGTATTCTGTGAAGGCTGGTTACAAGAGATGTACGACGACGGCGTACTGATCGGCACCAACTGGGATGAGTCCTTAAATGGTCCGGAAGTAGAGCCGCGTGAAATTTTAGAAGCTTTGGCTTTAGTGCAATAAAGCCAAATGCATAAAAGGGCGACTCAGGTCGCCTTTTTTGTATCTGCATGAATTTTATATCGGCGTGAAATAACAGCCTCTGATGGACGGTCTGTTGTTATGGCTCAGATCCAGCATCTGACTTGGCCCGTAGTAGTTCATATCCTTTAATCACAGGAGCTAATAATGAAAACAATGAAGAAAATGCTGACCGCAGCACTGCTGCTCAGCGCGAGCGGCGCCGCTTTTGCCAATAGCTGTGGCGAAATTCTTGGTCATTCACTGCCACAGTTACGTAAAAAAGAAACTCTGGATTTATGTGAAACCTACAAAGGTAAAACCTTACTTATTGTGAATACCGCCAGTAAATGTGGTTTTACACCACAGTTTAAATCTCTGCAGGCTTTATACGAAAAATATCAGGATAAGGGTTTAGTGGTATTAGGTTTCCCGTCAGACGATTTTATGCAAGAACATGACGATGCCGAAAAAACTGCTGAAGTGTGTTACATCAACTACGGCGTGACTTTCCCCATGTTTGCCACCAGCGCTGTGCGTGGCAGTGATGTCAATCCGGTATTTAAAGCCTTAATTGCCAAAACGGGTGAAAAGCCATCCTGGAACTTCAACAAGTATCTGGTCAGCAAAGACGAGCAACAGGTGAAACACTTTGGCAGTAAAGTGTCACCAGATGATGCTGATTTTGTTAAAGAAGTAGAAGCCTTATTAAAAGCTGACTAAGTCGTTTGATATCGCATGCCAAAGGTCAGCTGATGCTGGCCTTTTTTATTCTGTTTGTTCAGCATGAAGCCTGCTTGCTTATTCCTTTATTGAAGTTTAATATTTCTTTTAGTTATTAAAACGGTCTGGTCGTTTATGTCTGCTCTGGTACTGATTTCAGCCTTAATTATCGGCTTAAGTGTGGGTTTGTTAGGTTCAGGTGGTTCTATTCTGACCGTGCCTGTGCTGGTGCATTTAGTGCAGTTGCCGGAAAAAGTGGCCATAGTCTCGTCTTTGGGTGTAGTGGCTCAAATCAGCTTTATCGCTTTATTGCCTTATCTGTGGCGCCGCCATCTCGACTTTGCCTTATTTCAGCGTTTTGCTATCCCTGCATTTTTTGGAACTCTGCTTGGTGTTGCTTTAGCTCAGTGGTTGCACTCTTCTGTGCAGCTGTTGATCCTGGCTGTTTTAATGCTGGGCAGTGCTGCCAATATGTGGCGCCGCACCATTTGGCAGTGGCAGATTCATTCTTCTTTGCTGCTGGCTGTTCTCGCGATGTCATTAGGTATGTTGACGGGTCTGGTTGGTGTGGGCGGTGGCTTTTTAATAGTGCCTTTATTGCTGGCTGTAACCTCTATTCCTATGTCTGCTGCCATTGCCTGCAGTCTGGCGCTTATTTTCCTGCAAAGCACTACGGGCTTTATCAGTCATTATTGGCTGATGTCTGCCCAGGGAGAAGCGTTGCCGCTGGAGCTGATTGGCTGGTTGGGTCTGATAGGCGCTTGTGGCAGTTTGCTTGGAATTATCTTATCCGCTTACATTCCACAGTTATGGGTGCGTAAAACCTTTTCTGTCTTGTTAATTGGCACCGCGGTTTCGCTGCTCTGGCCCATAGTCCACTGATAGTGTGTTCATAGCTCAGGCGGACGGCTGAAATCCTTCATCCACTTCTGTAGCCTGATGAGTCGCAGCGACCCGTGCTAATTCATCACAACGTTCGTTTTCCGGATGTCCGGCATGGCCTTTCACCCAATGCCAGTTCACCTTATGTCCCTGGCAGGCAGCATCTAGGCGGCGCCATAAGTCCTGATTTTTCACAGGTTCTCTTTGGCTGGTTTTCCAGTTATTTTTTTTCCAGTTGGCCAGCCACTGCGTAATACCCAACCTGACATACTGACTGTCTGTGGTTAAATCTACATCACAAGGCTGGGTTAAACTTTCCAGACCGACAATAGCAGCCAACAATTCCATGCGGTTATTGGTGGTTTGCTGGTAGCCACCAGACATTTCTTTTTGGTGCTGCTGATAGCGTAAAACCACACCATAACCACCTGGTCCAGGGTTTCCAAGACAAGACCCGTCTGTATAGATTGCTACTGTTTTACGCATCGATGCTTCCCACAACTGAAATCGGCGTATAATCTAACGTAAAAGCGCTAAGAACACGAATCAGAATGCTGAAAAGACAGATAGTACTCGACACCGAAACCACAGGTTTAAGCCCGCAGGAAGGCCATCGCATCATTGAAATTGGCTGCGTGGAGCTGATTAATCGCCGCCTGACTGGCAATAATTTCCATGTCTATTTGCAACCTGACCGGTTGATTGATCAGGAAGCAATAGCAGTCCATGGTATTACCAATGAGTTTTTAATTGGTAAACAACGTTTTGCCGAAATAGCACAGCAGTTTTGCCAATACATAGCTGGTGCTGAACTGGTGATCCATAACGCAGCGTTTGACGTCGGCTTTATTAATCACGAGTTTAATTTGCTACGTCCTGCACTTGCGCCTGTTACAGAGATCTGTGGTGTACTGGATACGTTAAAAATGGCGCGTGAGGCGCACCCAGGGCAGAAAAATAACCTCGATGCCTTGTGCCGTCGTTACGATATAAACAACAGCCACCGAACCTTACACGGCGCCTTGTTGGATGCTGAAATTCTGGCTGATGTTTATCTGGCGATGACAGGGGGTCAGGTCAGCTTAAATTTAGCCAACGATGAACAAGCCGCTGCTCAGCAAAATGTGGTTGTGGGGCAACTCAAACGGACCAGTCGTTTACCTGTTGTGTTTGCATCTGAAGCTGAATTGCAATCTCACGAGCAACGTCTGGATCTGGTACAGAAAAAAGGAGGGAGCTGCTTGTGGCGAAATTAATTCATATGCTGTTGTTATGTTTTAGCCTGCAACTTTTGGCGCAGGAAGCTGCCACAACAACGGAAACTAAAGAAGCTGTTGAAGATCCAACAGGTTTAAGCCTGCTACCGGATCTGCCTGCCAAAAATCAGATCCCACTTTTTGATAACAGATTCCGCATCGATTACGAAGTGGAAGAAATTACCATGGTATTTTTTCGCAAGCGAGGCTCAGCTTCCATCATTCTGGTTAGGCCTGACGGCAGCAAAATAAATGTGGTCAATGCAGCCAAACAGGATATTGAATGGTTTGATGATAGAACCTACGATTTGATTAAAATTAAACAACCTACTCCGGGTCCATGGCAGGCAATAGGGCAAATTCTGCCCGAAAGTAAAATTATGGTGCTGACCGACATAGAGCTAAAGGTTGATCCTTTACCGGATCATCTGATGGCGGGAGAGACCATCAAAATTACCGCAACCCTGACCAATGGTGGTAAACCCATAGTTGCAAAAGACTTCCGCGATTTATTGCGCCTCGATGTGCTGTTTATCAGCAGCAATAATGCTGAGTATGAGAATTTTGGTGCCGGAGTGATCGAACTGACCACTTTAGCGGATGATGGTCGCAATTTTGATGAAAGACCGCGGGATGGTATTTTTACCGGTGAATTTAAACTGGAAATGAAACCAGGCCAATGGCAACCTAAATTTGTGGTGAAGACACCTCTGTATACCCGCGAAGTGACACAGGAACCTGTGATCCTAAATAAAAGCCCAATCAGCTATGACATTGCACAGGCCACAAAAGCGGAGGATTTACATTGGCTGACCTTTAAGGTCAATGATCCTATTATTAATCCTCAGTCAGTAGCTCTGCAGGGCAAAGTGCGGTTTCCGAATAATGAAGTGCAGAGTTTTACTTTAGGCGAAAGTGCTGAAGTGGATAAAAAACTGAAAATTGTCAATTACGCCAGCGGTACTTACAAGGTAGAAAGTACCTTGTTTGCTCAGACAGTGACTGGTCGTAATGTGGTGATTGCGTTACCACCAGCCTCTTTTGTGGCCGAAGTAGTAGAACCAGAGCCTGTCGCAGCTGCAGTGGCTGAAGGGGAAGACTCTGGTACAGCTGCTGGTGCTATTAAAGATTCTGCAGCGGTACCAGCGACTGAGCCTGTAGTGGAAGAAGAAAAGCCTTTCCCTTGGGTTTTAGTGATCCTGAGCAACATTATTATTTTGGGTGGTGGTGGTTTTGCTATCTGGATGGTCGCCACAGATCGCTCTTTCAAAACCTTGTTTTCGAAAAAGAATAACTCGATGAATTTGGATAGCCTGGCGATGCCTGGCACTGCTGAAGCAAAAACGAGCAGTACGGCACAAAAAAACGCCAAGAAAAACGACATTATGGAACTTTCTTTGCCGGATGATTAAGGAATAAACAAAAGCGGCAAAAAAGTCGTTGACGGCCCTCCGGTGAATCCGTATTATTCCCGCCGCAACGCAGCATACCCAATTGAAAATGCTGCGGTGTATTGGCGCGGAGCGGTAGTTCAGTCGGTTAGAATACCGGCCTGTCACGCCGGGGGTCGCGGGTTC
>JAHIWM010000011.1 GCA_018815765.1 Gammaproteobacteria bacterium
GCACTATCGGCTTTGCCATACTGATACAAAGCATAAATAACAGGAAGGCTAAGCAGGGTCGCCAACATGACTTCGATTGATTTGGCCCATTCGGACCAAAAGGCGCTAACCAGCTGTATCAGGGTGGCAATAGATATCAGGTAAAACAACCGCCGCCAGACTGCAGCACTCCAGATAGCCTTTTGCAATGCATAACCAAAAAATCCCAGTAAATAAAGCATCGAAAGTAAAGTGCTGATTAAATTGGCCACCGAAAACTGCCCCACTAGAATGCTGCCATAGACACTGAACGCAATAAGCAGTAAATAGACAATACCGTAGCTGATTAAAGCAATTTTCTTCACTTAAAACTCCTTCAATATAACGTTTTCAACCATCGCCATGGGTTATTAGTCTTTATACAACTTGGCTGCTAGTGAGTTGATCTCTCTATCAATAATTGCAGTTCACTCAGCACCAGATCCGGTTCATCAAATTGTACATAGTGGCCGCTTTTTTTAGTTAATACAGTCCTGCCTTGCGGAAAATTTGTTGCCCATTGCTGCCACATCTCACCCCACATACGGCGGGCCTGATCGGAAAAAAATAGATTGGCAGGCTTTTTATGGGTTTTGACAGAAGCAATGACAGTCACTGGCATATCTTTGATTTGCGGGTAATCTGGCAGTGGTCTTTTGCTCCAAAAATCCAGATACTGATTCGACATGCCATTGGCCATATCGTCCAGTTTAATTTGGGCTATTTCGCTATTGGCCCGTTGTAAATCAATGGCTCGCATAATATCCACATCATGTTCAGACGAGGGGTCAATCAGCAATAAGGCTTTAATTTGTTTTGGGTAAGATAACGCAAAATCACGAGCCACGTTGCCACCATAGGAGTGCGCCACCACTATGACCGGATCTTTGATATTTAGTTTATGCAAAAACTCACTGGTATAAGCGGCGTAATCGGCGGAGCTAAAATGGCGCTTTATAGCAGTTGAATTGCCATTCCCCGCTCTGGAATAACGGATCACTGTGGCCTGTTGTGCCATTTGCTTAAATACTGCTTCCCAGTCTGACAGCCCTGCACTGCCTCCTCCTTCCAGTAACACTATGGTTTTACCAATGCCCGCTATTTCGTATTCCAGTTCAACATCTTTTACCTGCACTAATTTGCCTGCGGCAGAGAGGGTAAAAGAGAACAAAGCACAACAGATCAGAATAAATTTCAACATCATTCCTTAAATACAAAGATCCAATTTTCCACAATCCAAACCTGCTAACGCAACTGTCGTTTGGGTCGTACCAAAAACCAGCTTGCCAACACCAATAACCCAAAAGCACTGTACAGCACAATAAATACCCATTCAGGTGCAGTGTAATACAGCAACTGATGTAACCAGTGCTGGATAAAAGAGCCTGTATAAGTCCCTGCCCCAGCTTCTTTTCTCAGTGCCATCTCCCAAATGGTTAAAGGGCAAATAACACCAAGCCAGGATTGCAGCACTACTATCCCAATAGCAATCAAATGCAGTAGCCGGAATTTGAGGTTTCTGACCCAGTACCAGTTCAGAAAATACCCCAGATAAATAGCAAAAAGCCCGAATATGACAAAACAAACAAAAAGCACATGCACGACCAAAATCGCATCAGCCAGCAGTAAAAGTAGCGATTCTCTGGACACTCTAATTCACCTCAGAAAGCCTCAACTCACTCAGACCCGAGAATAGACACCAACCCTTTCAGACTAGGAGTACTGCTTCACTCTTTTGCGGCCAAAGAATCTGAACGGCAGCATGATCAAAAAATTCAACAGCAGAGCAAACACCACACCAAAAGCCAGGCCGCTTGCGTTCAGGGGGATGCCTGGTTTGAAATTCTGCACTACATCCTTTAACAGCTGAATTCTGTCGGGGTGCAACATAAACAGCATTTTTTCCAACAGGTTGCCCGTGGCAAAGGTATCCATACCGAGGCTGAGGTCGGCCAGCAGCGCCACTGTCGCCAGTTTTTGCTCTGCATCTGTGCGCACGCTAGGTTCAGCGTTGTGCAGATGAGCGTCAATCATGGCTTGCACGTTAGCAAACTGATGCATTTTTGCTGTTGCGGCATAACCATCAACTTGCGATTGAGTCGCTTTGTACCACCCCGACAAATACTGATGATAATAATCAACCAATAAAGGCATCTGCAGCGATGCAATAAGTGCCACACCAAAAACTAATTTATCGAGCAGTCTTCCAATCAAAATAGGGCTTCCTGTTGAACTTACCGTTACACCTATTCACCGACAACTTTCGATGAACACTTAGCCTCAAATTCAATTACAAAACACGCATATCATAGTCATGATTTTTGCATTCATCTTCATAGCCAGCCACCAAAACCAGTCTGGCTTGCAAACATAGATGTTGGTACTCAGCAGCATAAACTCCGGAGCGACAGCTTCATAGCCATTTGAGCGGTCGTTCGGGTTTTATGTCATTTTTTGCTTTGCTCACTGCGTATTTTTGCAAACAGATGTTCATCATAAAACTGCCCCTGCTTGTACACGGCTTGTTTTAATATGCCTTCTAAGCTGTAACCAGCTTTTTGCAGCACCTGAATAGAAGCCAGATTTGGCGCAGACACTAGCGCATAAATACGCTGAATATCAGTGGTTGAAAACACCAGTTCGGTGAAAGCAGTCACAGCTTTGGATGCTATCCCCTGGTTCCAGTACTCCTGAGCAACCCAATAGCCAAGTTCTGCGGCATGCGCATATTCGGCCTCTTTGGTGTACACACCTATCACACCACAGAATGCACCATGAAAGCTGATAGCTCTGACAAAAGCACTCTCTTTGCTGCCTACCTCAACCCACCAGTCTGCGTCTTCAAAGCTATAAGGTTGTGGGATTCTGGACGCAAGGTATCTGACCAGCTGTTCGTTATTTAAATATCGAACAAGCCATTGCCTGTCATCACTTTCCAGTTCACGTAGCTCTATCACAAAGTGTCCTTTATCTGCTCAGCTCATACGATATTTTCATAAAGCTTTTCCGCCGTTTTATTAAGTTCTGCATAAGGCAAAAACCAGCACTATTCAGGCATAACCACATTCGGATCCATATAGTTCAGTCGCCAGGCGTTGCCATCGGCATCAAGAAAACCATGCGTATACACAAAACCTAAATCCTGCGCAGCATCATAAACAGATCCACCAGCAGCAATTGCCCGTGCTACCAGAGCGTCCACTTGTGCTTTGCTGTTGCAGTCCAGACACAATACGACACCTGTAGTTAAAGAAGGGTCACTTATTGGTTTAGGTGTGAAGAGCTGCAAGCTGCTATCGAGGTGAACCATAATGCGAATGTGCTCGGTTACCATCATGCACTGACAGTCTGGGCCACGAAACACCGGATGGGGTTCAAAGCCCAGTTGAGTATAAAAATGCACTGCACGCTCAAGTTCCCGAACAGGAATATTGATGGTAATAGTTGCCGGATTCATAACATTTTACTTCCTTGATAGTGCAAGTTTGCATAGCCCTGATCCTGCAATCAAAGGCGTGCCGGGGTTAGTAGCTGTTTTTCGTTTTGCTTGCCAGTGCGCACTCAAAAGCAACAGCATTTTCGAGTTTTGCTACTATTTCCGGGCTTGGCAAGCTGCTGTCATCCACAAATTTCATCAGCTCCGGGACAGGATCACAAAACAAAATATCCAGTGATAATCTGTCTCTGCCGTATAAGCCCCTATGGATCATAGATGCACTAAATATCAGCAGGTCGCCGGCATTTAATGGAACTGCTACACCAGAGGACAATTCGTTATAATTTTTTCGGCCATTTTGCTCTAACCGGACATAGAGTTCTTCGTCACTATCCCAACGTTGATGACTTCCGGGTATTAACTCTATACCAGGTTCATCGAACAACGGGATACGAAAATGCACCACTTTTGGGCCGGACAAAGCTTGCTGCTGTTGTTCAATAGACAAATGATACTGGGTGTCTCTATGCCAGTAGTTTCGCTGCGCTTTATTCACGGGATCAAAAAACAACTGGGTATTCATAAAAGCTGGGCGGTCACCCATAATAGACGTGACTATAGTCATCAGCTTGCCTGAACCAATAAATCTGAACAACGATTCCCTTTCTGAAGCTTTTAAATACTTTTCAGCGGTCAAATAAGCAGAGTTGATAGCACTCTCTGCGTAAAACTGCGCATTCTGCAGCTTCCACTCCTCATGGAAATGACTAACCACTTGCCGCAGTTCATAAAGCTCAGTCTCACTGAAAAAGCTTTTGAGAACGAGATATCCATTTTTTTCGTAATCATCAATCATAGGCGGACCACTGCTCAACACAGTTACAAAATGCACCGGATTTCAGTGCTCGTTATTGTTATTTTCCATCAGAAGAACTAACTGACTCAGTGGGCTTAGTTTTGAAATTGCCAGCCTCTGCAACAGCCTCTAAGTCTTCGGATATACTCAGCGCATTTTGTGAGCGCTTAAACGCTAAACGACTATGGTACCCAGCAGCTTCCCGTAAATCCGCATTGCCACTTGCTGCCAGTGCGCCAAGCGCTTTTTGTAACCTCACAGCAACCTCAACAACTCCGGCCCCATCTCTGGCAATTGCCGTAAAGGCATCATCGAACATATCCCGCACAGAGAGTTCTGGTACTTCGACACGATCATACTTAGGAACCTGTTTTCCGCCAACCGGCTCAGGTTCACTCCATAGCGTAAAAAGCCGTACCAGTGTTCCAACAACGCAAATAGCAGTGCCAGGGTCGTTCACTGCGGGCGATAAAGCGCGCCCCGCTATTTCCGACAACACCACCAAACCAAAACGCGGATCATCGTCAAAAAGACGAGCACCACCTATCTGAAAAGCTAAAGCGACAGCAGTAGAGTCAATATCGGTTCGCTCAGCCGAATCCGCTATGACATAAGCTAATATGTTGTTGGGCGCAGCGAAAGAACCAGGCAAAGCAGCCACCACCACCCGCACTTTGCTCTGTTCTGCCCATATCTGAAGTGCGGCCATATCTATGTATTGGACATATCCTACATTCGCAGCGTATACCGCCTGGCCTTCAAGGTTCGAACTCACAGGAACCCCACAAAGATTCGGTGCATTCCATCGCCGTCTCAAAGCAGCAGCTGTGGCATGCTCAACTTTTTCAATAGTTGTGCCCATGCGCCCAAGGCGTGCAATACGATCAACCCAGCGCACAAAGGTCACCACCACCAAACCAAATATAAATACTGTCAAAACAAAGAGAATAAAAAGCCCTGCTTTCTCAAAATACTCATTCTTGACCGCTGTCAGGGCTACGATACTAAAGATAAATGCCCCCACAAAAGTGGAGAGTGCATTTTGAGAGGCGTCGTCAGACACCACCAAAATGAATGAACGCGGCGTTGCGGTATTGGCTGCAGACGCATAAGCAGACACCATAGAGGACACAGAAAAAGTGGCGATCACCAGCATACTGGACGCCATAATAGAGAGCAGTGCTTCTATCGAATCGAGCGATATCTGCGGTGTAAATTTTGCCATACCAGTGCCATCAGCAAATTTTGCGACAAAGGCGACTGCTATAGAGAGCAAGCAAACTACCAAAGGTTTTACCCAAAGTCGATCACGAAACCTGTTCAGGAGAAACCTAAAACGTTCAGTTAACACAACCAAGCTCCTTTTCGTTTCCATTCACTCTGGTTTTCTACTACGGCTAAAGCACTCAGAATAGTTTCGGTTTTAGATAAAAAATTTCAAAATCAAACACTTGCAAACTCACGTTGTATTCCTTGATAGGCAGCGCTGACTGGCTGTCTTATTGTTCTAAACTATAGGTAGGGTAAGCCAATGTAAAGTGTTGGGCTTTACCCAACAGGCAAAGCAGCGCTGAAACACTTGAGGAGCTGTGTTAGCTCTAAACCATAGTTAGTGCAAAGTACGCGATTTTTAGGGGATAGATAAACAGACTCGCTTTCATGCGTCAAAAAAAGCCAGGAGCAAGCACTACCCAACACTATTCACTCTGCCTATCTTTGCGCTCTGTGGTGTAAGCCCACCAGGGTTTTGGCTCATCCCCTGCGATAAAGCGGGTCACAGAGATAAATACATCAATCACGCAAGGGTCATGCTTTTGTGCCGTTATCTGACAAAGCTGCTGGTACATTTGATAGGGATCACGGCCTTTGAGGTCATCTGGCTTGTGGATACCAAGTAACATCAGATCCGCAGCCCCTGCCTTGCCAATATTTGGCAGGTCAGTCAGCTTTAATGTCTTTTCGCGGATCACTTTATCCGGGTTCATCAGTACAGCCCCTTGTCAGAATGAACCCGTCGCCAATAACAGGTTACCAGCTTAATTTATGACCTTTTCCTTTATTAAACAAGGACTCATCACATACCCTCAGCAATAAATGCATGGAACTCTATAGCTACGGTAGACAACATGTTCATCAGGCAATTTGTAGTTTTTAACAAGGAAAATGGGAATTTAGGGCACAAAAAAGCCCCGATATCGGGGCTTTGGTATAGCTGTGTTATTTAAACGCGTTTTAACTTAAGAGCGCTGGGGAATACGCTGAAGTACTGCCAGCAATAATTCCCAGTACTGGCCAACAGTAGTGATATTGACCATTTCATCCGGTCCATGTGGGAAACGAATAGTTGGGCCTATCGATACCATATCCATATCCGGGTAAGGCTTTTTAAATAAACCACATTCTAAACCTGCGTGGATCACCATAATCACTGGCTCTTTGTGATAAATATCCTGATAGGTATCACGCACTATCGCCATCACTGGTGAATCCGGATTGGGTTTCCAGCCAGGATAAGCACCACTGAACTTCACTTGTGCTCCCGATAACTGAGCCAGTGAATTTAACATGCTTTCCACTTGCTGACGGCCGCTGTCGATTAAAGAACGGATTAAACAAAGCACCTGAATGCTGTGCTCTTGAGTGCTGATCACGCCCATGTTTAAGGACGTTTCGGTCACGCCTTCTACTTCATCACTCATCCGCATCACACCGTTAGGGCACAGATTCAGTAAGTGGCTCAGCGTGTGTTGTGTCGCAGCTGTTAACACTTGCGCCGGCGTAGGCACTTCGGCCAGATTGAGTTTTAATGCAGGTTCAACCGCTGCTAATTCAAACTGCAACAAGGCTTCAAATTCTGTCACGGCCTGTTGTAACTGCGTCAGTTTTTCCGAAGGAACCGTCAGGCTGACAGTAGCTTCACGAGGTATCGCATTACGTAATGAACCGCCGCTAAAACTGGCGATAGCTAATTCCAACACTGTTGCATGGTCAGCTAAAAAACGCGCCAGCAGTTTATTGGCATTACCACGACCCAGGTGAATATTCACGCCCGAGTGACCGCCTTTTAAGCCTGTTAAGCTCAAGTCAAAAGCTATAACGCCAGCAGCAGTGTTCTGCCATTGCGCAGGCACAGTAAATTCAGCATCCACGCCACCGGCGCAGCCCATGTAAATTTCGCCTTCCTGCTCAGAGTCGGTATTGATCAGTATTTCTGCTTCCAGCATGCCTGGTTCCACACCAAAGGCACCTGTCATCCCGGCTTCTTCGTCTATGGTCAGCAGTACTTCTAATGGGCCATGCTGAATGTCGTCACTGCCTAAAATAGCTAAAGCTGACGCCATACCTATGCCGTTGTCGGCGCCAAGTGTGGTACCGCGGGCTTTTACCCAGTCACCATCGACATAAGCATCAATAGGATCTGTAGTGAAGTCATGGATTTTGTCAGCATTTTTCTGCGGCACCATATCCAGATGCGCCTGGATCACCACTATTTTACGGTTTTCAAAACCTGGGGTGGCCGGTTTTTTAATGATCAGGTTGCCCACTTTGTCTTCAATGACGGCTAAACCTTTGTCACGCGCCCAGTGCTGAATATGTTGGCTTAGGGCTTGCTCGTGCTTAGAAGGGTGTGGAATGGCACAAATTTGCGCAAACCATTGCCATAACGGCTGTGGGTATAAGGATGATAATGCTGACACAACAACTCCTGATTAAGACGCTCAGCTAAAAAACGCCGGCATTTTAGCACAAAGAGTAGCATGCACTGAATGGCAGAAACGATTGGCGACCTGTGAAGTACGAAGCCAGCCTGCTTTTGGTCAAAGCGACAAAAAATCTTAACTAATTTAACGATAAAAACTATATACATATCAAAATCAGAAGGTTAAACCTGACCATCACAACGTGGCGGTAAAAACACAATTTCAGGGATCAGTGTGGTGATGACAAAAACTGTGCAATTTTCTTTACTGATCCTACTTAGTTTATGGAGCTCTGCCGCTTTAGCCACTTCTGCTGCGACCGATTTAAAGCTCTGGTATAACCAACCCGCCACTTTATGGGAAGAAGCGCTGCCTTTAGGCAATGGCCGTTTAGGCGCTATGGTGTATGGCAAACCGTCAGACGAAATTATCCAACTGAATGAAAACACCTTTTGGGCTGGCGGTCCGCATAACAATATCAATACAGCGGCACTGGAATCCTTGCCCAAAATCCGCAGTTTAATAGCCACTGGCGACTATGCCGCCGCCGAAGCTCTGGCAGCAAAAACCATCACCAGTCAGGGCGCACAAGGCATGCCTTATCAAAGCGCCGGCAACTTGCAGCTGGAGTTTCCAACCCACACCAACTATCGCAATTATTATCGGGATTTGGATATAGCTAATGCAGTGGCCAGCACCCGTTATCAGGTTGGAGAGGTGATCTATAGCCGCGAAGTATTCACTTCATTAGTTGATCAAGTGCTGGTGGTGAAATTAGCTGCCAGCAAACCTGGTAAGCTCAGCTTTAAAGCCTATTTGTCCCATCCAGCTAAGGCGGCCTTTTCAAAGCAAAATGCCAATACAGTGCTGATGCAGCTGCAATCCAATGATCACGAAGGCATCAAAGGGCAAGTGCAACTCGCCTCGCTACTGCAGGTGCAAAACAGTGGGGGCAGCCTAAGCCAAAAGGATCATCAGATCCAGGTGGAAAACGCCGATTCGGTAGTGCTGCTGGTGTCCATGGCGACCAACTTTATCAACTACAAAGATATCAGCGGTGATGCGCTATCTGGTGCTCAGCAGCATCTGGCGAAGGCACAACAGCAGTTCCAACAACACCAGTATCAGGCGCGGAAAACAGCCCACAGCAGCTTCTATAAAAACTATTTTGACCGGGTGACATTAAATTTGGGCAAAGGGGAACTTAGTGCCGAACCTACAGATCAGCGTATCCGCTTATTTGCACAGCGGCACGACCCGGAACTTGCCAGTTTGTATTTTCAGTTTGGACGCTATTTATTGATTTCCTCTTCACAACCCGGTGGTCAGCCCGCCAATTTGCAAGGATTGTGGAATCATAGGCAAGACCCGCCATGGGATAGCAAATACACCTTAAATATCAATGCCCAAATGAACTACTGGCCAGCGGAAGTGACACAGCTGACGGAGCTGCATCAACCTTTTCTCCAGATGATTAAAGAACTCTCGGTCACTGGGCAGCAAAGCGCCAAAACCATGTATGGCGCCCGTGGCTGGATGGCGCATCACAACACAGATATCTGGCGTATCACGGGCGGCGTAGATCACAGTTGGGGTTCCTGGCCCACCAGTAACGCCTGGCTGAGCCAGCATTTATGGCAAAAGTATTTATACAGCGGCGACAACGCCTATTTGGCCGAGGTCTACCCTGTGATGAAAGCGGCGGTACAATTTTTTGAAGACTTTTTAATTGAGTCTCCGGATAAACAATGGCTGATTGTGTCCCCTTCCATGTCGCCGGAAAATGCCCCTAAAGCAACTGGTACTAAAATAGCGGCTGGCGTGACTATGGACAACCAGCTGTTATTTGACTTATTTTCCAACACCATAGCTGCCGCCACAATTCTGGCAGAAGATAAAAACCTGATCCCCGCCTGGCAGAACATTTTGTCCCGCTTGCCGCCCATGCAAATAGGCAAATACCATCAGTTGCAGGAATGGCTGCAGGATTGGGATGACCCACAAGATAAACACCGCCATGTCTCGCATTTGTATGGGCTCTATCCCAGCAATCAGATATCGCCTTTGCGCTCGCCTGAATTATTCAGTGCGGCCAAAGTAACGATGGAGCAGCGCGGCGACCCGTCCACAGGCTGGTCGATGAACTGGAAAATCAATTTGTGGGCCCGCCTGCTGGATGGCGATAGGGCTTTTAAACTAATGCGCGATCAAATCAAACCTGCGCTGACTTCTGATGGCAAGATATCCGAAAGTGGTGGTACTTACCCCAATATGTTTGACGCCCACCCACCCTTTCAGATTGACGGCAATTTTGGTTTTACCTCAGGCATGGCAGAAATGCTGGCGCAAAGTCATGACGGCGCTGTGCATCTGCTGCCTGCTTTGCCACAAGAATGGCCCAGTGGGGCAGTAACAGGCCTGATGATGCGTGGCGGTTTTGTATTGGATATGAGCTGGCAAAACGGGCAAGTTTGCACATTAAAAATACA
>JAHIWM010000108.1 GCA_018815765.1 Gammaproteobacteria bacterium
AGGAACTGGACAACCTTATTGGTCGCTGGGTGCTCGAACGCAACAGCGGCGAATGTTTTGGTGATTTTGTCGTGCGTGTTGGCGTTGTGGCCGAAGTGAAAGTATCTAAAACCGACTTTCATGCCTGATGGTATTTATTCGAGGTGATGGTCATGAGTCAGTATAAACAGCTGCTGCAGCTGGACACAGAACAACAGCAACAATTGCTGGCGGAAGCCAACCAGTTGTTGCTGCCTTTAACGCCTGCACAAAGGGTGCAATGGGCGCTTGAGCATTTGCCGGATCAGCAGATTTTAAGTTCTAGCTTTGGTATTCAGTCTGCGGTGATGCTGCATCTGGTCACCAGCGCGCGGCCTGATATTCCGGTGTTACTCACCGACACCGGCTATCTGTTTCCTGAAACTTATCAGTTTATTGATGAGCTGAAAGAGCGGTTACAGCTGAATCTGAAAGTCTACCGTGCGCACTTAAGCCCGGCCTGGCAAGAAGCCCGTTTTGGTAAGTTGTGGGAAAACGAAGCGGGTATTAAGCAATACAACCATATGAATAAAGTGGAGCCTTTGCAGCGTGCTTTAAAAGAGCTGAATGTAGGCACCTGGTTCAGTGGTTTGCGTCGTAGTCAGTCCAGCACCCGCGCTGATAAGGATATAATCGACATCAGCCGTGGCACCGTCAAAGTGCAGCCTATTATAGAGTGGTCAAATAAAGACGTGTTTTATTATCTAAAAGAACATGACTTGCCGTATCACCCTTTATGGGAGCAAGGTTATGTGTCAGTAGGGGATGTGCATTCAACCCGCAAACTTGAACTGGGTATGACCGAAGAAGACACCCGTTTTAACGGTTTCGGTCGTGAGTGTGGTATCCATCTGGACGGGGACGGGATTTAGTTTCTGTCCATTCAACGGGGAAACCGTACCGATTAGCGTCTTTGTCCCTTAAGTGAATAAAAATAACTTGTAGTTAACAAGGCTTAGTATTACATTCTTGCGCTTATGTAACCCATTACAGGGTTGAATTATCAGTGTTTTATACTGGGCTGATAAAGAGCAACAGGAGCTGCATGTGGGGTGGTTAGGTCGTTATTTACGGCTCAGAGCTCAGGACTTAGACAAAGCTGACGCTATGTTCTGGCAACAAAGTGTGCTGCGTATCATCATGTTGTCTGGTCTGTGTCTGGTGTCTGTTATAGTCCTGCACAGTTCATGGCAAGCATGGCAACTGGGGGCTTATCAGGTTATTGTCATCACCTCATTGTTTTATGTTGCTTTAGTTTTTGCGTTATTCCTTGCAGGACGCCATACCAAACAAAGTGCTGCCGCATTGCTGGTTATTGTCATTATGGCTGGCCTTTGTATTCTGCTGTTTAATGATGATTTTGAGATGGGCAAGCTGGGTATCATTTTTATTTATACCTTGCCGATGATCAGTCTGATGTTTTTTGGCTTCAGAACTGCTTTAGTATTTATGTCTCTGAATTTTATACCTTTTTTGTATCTGCTACAAAACGAAGCTCCGGGAAATCTGTTTGGTTTGTCTATTACTCTGCCGAGCAGCCACACCTATTTGCACGGCCTGTTATTTTTGTTTTTTAACTTATGCCTGCCTTTAGCTGCTGCCCGCATTTTTAGCACCTTAAAGCGCAGTGCGGGGCAATTGAGCGACCTGAACCAGCATCTGGTGCAAAGTCATGATTATTATGAAGAGCTATTTGAGCATAATGGTTCAGCTACAGTCTTGGTGACAGCGTCTGGCGATATCATTAAATGCAATAGTCTGGCTTCTCAGGTGTTGGGACTTGAAGCTGAACAGCAAGCCAACTTATTGTCTTTGCTGAGTTTTGTCCAGGATGGACAGCTCCAGGGGCATTGGCTGAAAGGCAAAGTGGAATGTAATTTAAAAAGCCGGCCCGAAATTAGCCTGGTGCTAAAACATGTGATGCTGACCCGCTCCGGCCACCATGTTGTCAGTTTGCAGGAAATCAGTGCTTTGCGGCAGTTGCAACAACAGCTGAAACAAAGTCAGAAAGTTCAGGACAGCTGGCTGCACTATGACAGCTTAACCTGCCTACCTAATGTGGCTGGTTTTACCGAGCTGGCGAACTACAAACAAGAACAGTTAGCGCCGCATGAGTTTGCATTGGTGGCTATTATCCGGCTGCGTCATGTCAAAACGCTGAATCAGCAATATGGTTATGAGTTTGGCAGCCAATTATTACAACACTTTGCCAAAGTGGCTAAGGCTGCTTTGCCGTCAGACGCTATATTGGCGCGGGTGCGGGGTGTGAAGTTTGCACTTTGGTTAAAAGGTGATTTAAACGTACTGGATCCGAAACAGCTGGCGCAAGCCATAGCGACTCAATTACCTGTAGAGTTGACTGTCGGGCCTTATACGGCGCGTATGAGCTATCAGTTTGGTGTCAGTTTTACCGAGCTGCGTGACAATATCAATGCGCAACAGTTGATTGAACAATGTGAGCTGGCGTTAGAGTTGGCTGACTCAAATCAGACCGTTGGTTTTTATGACCAGCAACAAGCTCAGCAACTGGAGCAGGATTATCAGTTGTTAAATGCCTTTCGTGACGCAATGCGGCAAAAACATCTGGAACTGTGGCTACAACCTAAAGTCGACCCTCAAGGCAAAATTCAGAGTTTTGAAGCGCTAAGCCGATGGTTTGTTGATGGGCAGGCGATAGCACCTGACTGTTTTGTACTGATGGCAGAGCGCCATGGTCTGATGACGATGTTTTCACGTTTAGTCTTGCAACAAAGCGTCAGTATTTTGCAGCAATGGCAACGGCAAGGCTTGTTATACCCCATAGCTATTAATCTGGGTGGGCCTGAGCTTCTGGATGACAGCTTCTTTGCTGAGCTGATGAGTCTGAGCGCTGATCATCCCTGGTTAACTCAGTACTTGCAGTTGGAAATCACCGAAACCAATATTGCAGTACAACAACCTCTATTGCATAAACGTTTAAAAGCGTTAAGCCAGTACGGTTTTAGTATTTCTATCGATGATTTTGGCACTGGTCATTCGTCGTTAAGCCAGTTAGTGGATTGTCCGGCCGACACCATCAAAATCGACCGACGTTTTGTGAGCTGTATTCCACAAGACAGCCGCACAGTGCGTATTCTGCATACGACTATTCAGTTGGCCAAAGCCTTAAACCTGAACATAGTAGCAGAAGGTGTTGAAAACGATATTCAGCGCCGCTTTCTGCAAAGTTTAGGTTGTCAGCTGATGCAAGGTTACTTATTCGGCCGGCCTGCGCCAGCTGAATATTGGCAAAACAAATTGTTGCCTAAACTACCTGAACTGGCGTTAGGCACTAAGCAGGCATAAGGATATGCCGTTCAGTTTCTGTCCATTTTTGTGGGATAAACTGAATTAAACAGTAAATCAGGGACAGTGCTTATGGTGAATAAACTGCTGACAGGCATAGTGTTGTTAGCTTTAACTGCATGTTCAGAGCCGTCTGTGCCTGAACCACCTCTTGCTATCAAACAACCTGATGAGTCCGGTGTATATCCACCTGTTATTACCGCTCCGGATGGGGCTAGCCTGATCTTATGGGTGGCTGCAGAAAAACGCGAATGTATGGCGGTAGGGCCAACCGAATGTCTACAAATCCGCTTTCATCCGAATGAAGAGTGGCAGTTGCTATATGGTGAAATTATCGGGTTTGAGTACCAGCCAGGCCAGGTGTACCAAATCGAAGTTAGCGAAGTACTGATCCCGGAACCTCCAGCTGATGCGCCAGACAGGCAATGGGTGTTGCGGACAATTATCAGCAGCCATGCTGAATAAAATAACTTTGCAATCCACTTTATATGGGCAGAAGTTGCTGCGGATCCGGAAGGATGCTGGGATAAATTTTAGCTGAGAATAAATCAGCAGCTTCTGCTCCGACTTGCCCCCATGGCAGATTCAGGGCAAAATCGGGCACTTATTCCTATAACTGTGGCGCGCACCACAGCAGCAACAGAGAGCCCGTATGACATCCACCACGTCCCGTCCATGGCAAAAACTTTTGCAACTCGGTTTAGTGCCACAAATTATTATTGGTATTTTATTAGGTGTGCTGGTGGCGGTGGTATCGCCTGAACTGGCAAAAAATTTATCCTTATTAGGCACCTTGTTTGTAAAAGCCTTGAAGGCCATAGCGCCTTTGCTGGTGTTTGTGCTGGTGGCTTCAGCTATAGCCAATAAACAAGCTTCTGAAGGCAGCAGTATTAAACCTGTGCTGGTGCTGTATCTGTTTGGCACCTTTTTAGCCGCAGTGGTAGCTGTATTACTAAGCTTTATGTTCCCAACCACCTTGGTACTGACTGCTGTACCAGAAGCTATTGCTGCTCCTGAAGGTATCAGTGAAGTATTAAAAACCTTGTTGCTGCAAGTGGTGGATAACCCTATTAATGCCCTGATTACCGGCAACTATATAGGCGTTTTAGCCTGGGCCGTAGGTTTAGGTCTGGCTTTGCAACATGCCAGCAAAAGCACCAAGTTGGTATTCTTTGACTTGTCGCATGGTGTGTCATCTTTAGTGCGCTTTATTATCCGTTTAGCTCCTTTTGGTATTTTGGGTTTAGTGGCGGATACCATAGCGACTACTGGTTTTAGTGCTTTGGCCAGTTATGGTCAACTGATTGCTGTACTGCTGGGAGCTATGGCTATTATCGCCTTTGTGGTGAATCCGCTGCTGGTGTTTGCCAAAACCGGATCGAATCCTTATCCACTGGTCTTTACCTGCTTACGTGAAAGTGGTGTGACTGCGTTTTTTACCCGCAGTTCAGCCGCTAATATTCCGGTCAATTTACAGTTGTGTGAAAAACTAAAACTCAACGAAGAAATCTACAGCGTGTCTATTCCGCTGGGGGCAACCATCAATATGGCAGGTGCAGCCATTACTATTACAGTGCTGACATTGGCGACTGTAAATACATTAGGTATAGAGGTCGATTTTGCCAGTGCTATTTTATTAAGTCTGCTGGCTGCTGTTTCTGCCTGTGGCGCTTCTGGTGTGGCTGGTGGTTCTTTGTTGCTGATTCCGCTGGCTTGTAGCTTATTTGGCATTCCAAATGAAGTGGCAATGCAGGTCGTGGCCACAGGCTTTATTATTGGTGTGATTCAGGACAGCGCCGAGACTGCATTAAACAGCTCGACTGATGTAGTCTTTACTGCGGCAGTGTGTCAAAGCCAAAAAGTCTGATTTTAAAAATGGGGTCAGATCACATTGTTAACTGTTAACAATGTGATCTGACCCCATTTTTCCCTCTTCATTCCTTTTAGTTATAAGAGATCGATATCCATTATTGTAAAAAAGACGTTTAGACGTCTAATATGCAGGCTCAGATTAAAAAGCTCTGATTGAGGTATTCACTCTAACCAAATCAGAGCATAGTTGTATCAAAGTGCTGTCCATACAGCAGGAGCCTGAAGTGCAGTATTTGCCTATTTTTGCCCAATTGAATAACAGACCTGTGTTACTGGTGGGTGCTGGTCATGTGGCATTGCGTAAGGCTGGTACTTTGCTAAAAGCGGGCGCCCGTTTAACAGTAGTGGCCACTTACTTTTCAGATGAATTCAAAGAGTGGCAGCAACAAGGCAAAGCCACTTTAATTGAAAGCCGTTTTGCGCCTGAACACATCGACGGTCATGTGCTGGTGATAGCCGCTACTGACGATGATGCAGTCAATCAGTCGGTATTTGAGGCTGCTGATGCGCGCAATATTCTGGTCAATACTGTGGATGATCAACCGAACTGCAGTTTTATTTTCCCTGCCATTATCGACCGTAGCCCTATTCTGATTGCCATTTCCAGTGCTGGTACTGCACCTGTGCTGGCGCGGCGTTTACGTGAAAAGCTCGAAGCTTTATTACCTGCTCATTTAGGTCCATTGGCTCAGTTAGTGGGTGCCTTTCGCGACAAAGTAAAACAAAAGATTTCAGGTTTTGCAGGTCGTCGCCAGTTTTGGGAACGGGTATTTGACTCGTCCATAGTGCGTGAAGTGCAGGCCAACCGGCTGGATCTTGCGCAGCAGCAATTAGAAGCTTTATTAGAGCGGGAAATCCCGACTCAGGGTGAAGTGTATTTAGTTGGCTCAGGCCCTGGCGATCCGGAGCTTCTGACCTTAAAAGCACTGCAACTGATGCAGCAAGCAGACGTTGTGGTGTACGACTATTTAGTCTCAGAGCCTATTCTGCAGCTGGTGCGCCGTGACGCCGAATTGATTTGTGTCGGTAAAAAAGCCGGTGCACATTCGGTCGCTCAGGAAGAAACAAATAACTTGTTGGTTTCTTTAGCTTTATCAGGTAAAAAAGTATGCAGGCTCAAAGGCGGTGACCCTTTTATTTTTGGCCGTGGAGCTGAAGAAATTGAAGTGCTGTTACCTCACAATATTCCGTTTCAGGTGGTGCCAGGTATTACAGCTGCCGCAGGTTGTGCCGCTTATGCCGGTATTGCTTTAACTCACAGGGATTATGCTCAGGCTGTACAGTTTGTCACTGGTCATTGCCGTAAAGGCGGCGTGGAGCCTGACTGGCAAAGTTTAAGCCGGCCAAACCAGACGCTGGTGATTTATATGGGCCTGATGAAAGTAGAACATATTCAGCAGCAGTTATTGGCCGCTGGCCGTGCTGCAGATATTCCGGTTGCTGTGATTGAAAACGGCACCAGACCAGAGCAGCGGGTATTTACCGGACAGCTCAGCCAACTGGCTACTTTAGTCGCAGAGCATCAGGTGCAGTCACCAGCTTTGCTGATTATTGGTGAGGTGGTGGCCTTACAGCAAAAATTAAACTGGTTTGGTGACAGACCTGATCAGCAGGCTCAACAGCCTTTAACCAACAGAATTTAAAAACTTTTTGTTTTAGAACTCTTTTTTACAGACTTTAAGGGAGCAGACCCTATGGGCCAGCCAGTCAAACCTCTGACACATTTACAACAACTGGAAGCTGAAAGTATCCAGATTTTCCGCGAAGTAGCGGCCGAATTTGATAATCCGGTGATGTTGTATTCCATAGGTAAAGATTCCTCTGTGTTGCTGCATTTAGCGCGCAAAGCTTTTTATCCGGGCAAAATTCCGTTTCCGTTGTTGCATGTTGATACCCGCTGGAAATTCCGCGAGATGATCGAGTTCCGTGACAAAGTGGCGAAACAATATGGCTTTGATTTGCTGGTGCATATCAATCCGGAAGGCATTGCCATGGATATGAATCCATTTACCTACGGCAGCTCCAAACACACTGATGTGATGAAAACTCAGGGCTTAAAACAAGCGCTGGATCAGTACGGTTTTGATGCAGCTTTTGGTGGCGCGCGTCGTGACGAAGAAAAATCCCGTGCGAAAGAGCGGGTCTATTCATTCCGCGACCAACACCACAGATGGGATCCAAAAAATCAGCGTCCTGAGCTGTGGCATACCTACAATGGTCAGGTGAATAAAGGCGAAAGTATTCGTGTATTCCCGCTGTCGAACTGGACTGAACTGGATATCTGGCAATACATCTATCAGGAGAAAATCGACATAGTGCCGCTGTATTTTGCCGCTGTGCGCCCTGTTGTTGAGCGCAACGGTACGCTGATTATGGTGGACGACGAACGTATGCCACTGAATCCGGGTGAAGTACCAGAACAAAAGCTGGTGCGTTTCCGTACTTTAGGTTGTTACCCGCTGACGGGTGCTATCGAGTCCTCTGCGGACAGCCTGACCGGCATTATTGAAGAGATGCTGTTGTCGACCTCAAGTGAGCGACAAGGCCGGGTGATTGACCACGATTCCAGTGGTTCTATGGAAAAGAAAAAACGTGAGGGGTATTTCTGATGTCAGTCGCCAATGAATTAGCCCAAGTAGGCATCGAGCAATACTTAGAGCAGCAACAGCACAAATCGCTGCTGAAGTTTTTAACCTGCGGCTCAGTGGACGACGGTAAAAGTACGCTGATCGGCCGTTTATTGCATGACAGTATGCAGATTTATGAAGATCAGCTGGCTGCTTTGCATAAAGACAGCAAAACCCATGGCACCACGGGTGAAACCATAGATTTAGCCTTGCTGGTCGATGGCTTACAAGCTGAGCGCGAGCAGGGTATTACCATAGACGTAGCCTACCGGTATTTTTCCACCGATAAACGTAAGTTTATTATTGCCGACACCCCAGGCCATGAGCAGTACACCCGCAATATGGCAACAGGTGCCTCGAACTGTGATCTGGCTAT
>JAHIWM010000109.1 GCA_018815765.1 Gammaproteobacteria bacterium
AGGGCTGGACAGTTATTTTTGCCAGCCCAGCCGAAAAAAGCCCACACCGTTTTGATTTAAGCCAATGGCAGATCAGTGAAGAGCAAATTCAGTTAAACGACAGCAGTTTTGACGAGCAACTCAAACAGTGGCAACCCGATATGGTGATGTTTGATCGTTTTATGCTCGAAGAGCAGTTTGGTTGGCGGGTAGAGCAACAATGCCCGAATGCGTTACGGCTTTTAGATACTGAAGATCTGCATTTTTTACGTTTAGCCCGCCAGCAGGCTTTTAAAGCAGGCAGGGATGTGACACTGCAGGATTTGCACTCTGAACAGGCGCAACGTGAAATTGCTGCTATTTATCGCTCTGATCTGACGCTGATTATTTCAGAAGCTGAAATGCAGCTGTTGACTGAGCATTTTAAAGTACCCAAAGCGCTTTTATGTTACAGCCCGTTTTGGCTGAATACAGAAATGGCAGCTGATTTACCTGAATTTGCGCAGCGCCAGCATTTTGTCTCTATTGGTAATTTTCGCCATGAACCAAACTGGCAGGCTGTTTTGTGGCTAAAGCAGCAGATTTGGTCGTTGATCCGTAAGCAGCTTCCCAAAGCAGAACTGCATATTTATGGCGCTTATCCACCGCCTAAAGCCACGCAGTTGCATCAGCCGAAGGATGGGTTTCTGATCAAAGGCTGGGCAGAAGATGCGGCTGAGGTGGTTAAAAATGCCAGGGTTTTACTGGCCCCTTTGCCTTTTGGTGCTGGTTTAAAAGGCAAATTTATTGATGCAATGGCGCAGGGTACACCCAATGTCACTACAGCTGTGGGCGCTGAAGGCATGTTGCATCAAGGGGAATGGGCTGGGCTTATGGCTGAAACTGCACAAGAGATAGCAGATGCGGCCGTGCTTTTGTATCAGGACGAGCAGTTATGGCAACAAAAGCAGCAGCAGGGTTTTGTTATTTTGGCACAACGTTTTGCCATTCATGAGCATCAGCCCTGCGTCTGGCAACACTTAATGGATGTGCAGCAACAGCTGTCAGATCATAGATTAACTAACTTCACTGGCGCTATGCTCAGACATCATCAGCATCGCAGCACGCAGTTTATGGCGCAGTGGATTGAAGCAAAAACTAAACTGGCAGAGCTGAAACAAAGCTTTGCACAGCAGGAGACAACAGATGAGTGAAATCAGCCGTCAGGCACTAGTACAACTTTTGGATCAGGAGCTACAAAGTAGTTTGATCAAAGACTATTGCCCTAATGGTTTACAAGTCGAAGGCAAAAGCCAGATTAAAAAGATTGTCGCGGGCGTCACCGCCTCTCAGGCATTGCTCGATGCGGCTGTAATTGCTGGTGCTGATGCCATTATGGTGCATCATGGTTATTTCTGGAAAAACGAAGACTATGCCATTACTGGTATTAAAAAGCGCCGCATACAGTCCTTGCTTAAACACGACATCAGCCTGATAGCCTACCATTTACCGCTGGATGTGCACCCGCTGCTTGGCAATAACGCTCAGTTGGCCTTAAAGCTGGGGTTAACCAGCTGGCAGGCTGTGCTTGGTGTCAGCCCATCCGGTGTACTGATGCGTGGTACTTTAGCAAATGCGATGACCAGTCAACAGATTGCGGAGCGTTTGCACATTGAGCTTAACCGCTTACCTCTGCTGCATGCCGTGCTGGATAAACCAGTGACTGAACTGGCCTGGTGTACTGGTGGCGGTCAGTCTTATATCGACCAGGCTTATGCAGCTGGTGCGGAGCTTTTTATCAGCGGCGAAGTGTCGGAGCAAACGATCCACAGTTCACGTGAGCTTGGCATCGACTTTATTGCCGCAGGCCATCACGCTACAGAACGTTATGGCATTAAAGCACTGGCTGAATTTGTGCAGCAGCGCACTGGTGTTGTTTGTGAATTTATTGATATCGACAATCCGGCTTAGGCTTGGATCAAGTGAGTAGCAAGCAGTGAGTAAAAAACAGCAAGACCGTAATTTTGATGGCATAGCGGGCAAATTCCAGAAGAATATTTATCAGACCACCAAAGGCCGTTTACGTCAGGCGGTGTTGCTGCGTGATTTTGCCGAATGCGCCGATTTAGCATCCCCAAGCCGCATTCTGGATGTAGGCGCAGGGCAGGGCCAATTGGCGCTGGCATTGGCACAGCAAGGCCATCAGGTGACCTTAACTGACTTATCGCAGGATATGTTGGATATAGCGCTTGAGGATGCAAAAGAACGTGGTGTCGATACGCAAATTCAATGTCATGCCCTGGCGTTACAGCAGTTATCAGAGCAACAATGGCCTGCTTTTCCTGTGGTACTTTGCCATGCTGTACTCGAATGGCTGCATGAACCCGCTGAAGCCATCAAGCAACTACGTGCTTTAGTACAAACAGGTGGGCTGGTGTCGCTGATGTTTTATAACAAAGATGCCAAACGCCTGAGCAATATTATTTATGGCAACTTTAACTATGTGCTGCGTGATTTGGCTTTTAAGAAAAAAGTCAGTTTAAGTCCACAAAATCCGCTGCAACCTGAAGATGTGTATCGTTGGTGCAAAGAAGCTGGTTTTGTCATTGAAGGCAAAACCGGCGTACGCTGCTTTCATGATTATCTGCGTGACCGTTCTGAACAAGAAACTGAGTTTGACAAGCTGCTCCAGGTAGAACTGCAATACAACAGACAAGAGCCTTATGCCTCGATAGGGCGTTATCAGCACCTGCTGCTCAGGGCAATTTAATTCGGGTCAGAGTAAAATTAATGAACAGATTTAATTTTACTCTGACCCGAATTAAACGTAAAAAACAGTTGCAGTGTGGAATAAAGCTGTTATGATTAATTCCGTAATGCGAACGGTTATCATTTGCAAAATATGCAATCAAGTGGGAAGTCTGCACCCTGCCAGGAAGGCACCTTGATTTCGTAGGCGGGTAATTGTTGTGTTACATGTTGTGACCCTATGGCAACAACTGTTCTGCTGTTGTTGTCGAACTCCGAAGTCTTTGCCCATCCAAAGACCACGTTCTGGCCCGGCCTTATCAGCCGGGCATTTTTTTGCATAGTACATTTGTCAGTTGTTTCTTGTTCCAGAAAAAAAACCGCTGACGATGCAGCGGTTTTTAAAGCCATCTATACACTACAGACAGTGCTTTATTTTCCTAACTGAGTGGGCATAGCAGGGGCTTGGCTATGATTTTCAGGCGGATTGGCTTTGAGTTCAGCTAAGGTATGAGCTATAGCACGCTCCAGCTGTACATCGCGGCCTTTGTTGACCGCTATTGGATCCAATTCCACCTCGATATCAGGAGCTACGCCTTCGTTTTCTACCCGCCACTCACCATCTGGGGTGTAAAAGCGGAAATAAGGCACTACATGGAAACCACCGTCAATCATGTCAGGGTTGGTGGATATACCTATTAAGCCACCCCAGGTGCGGGTCCCTATCGTTTTTCCCAAACCTAAACGTTTAAAGGCCCACGGCAGGAAGTCACCGCCTGAACCTGCATCCTGATCGATCAGCATGGTTTTTGGCCCATAAATACCAGCGCCAGGAGTGGTAAAGACCAAGCCATCCCGGTCTTTCCAGCCTGACAGGAAATCGCGGCCTAAAATTTCAGTGATGTAGTTGGCCGCCTGACCACCGCCATTTTTACGTTCATCAAGAATAACGGCTGGTTTGTCAGTTTGTGCAAAGAACATGCGGTTAAAGAAGTAAAAGCCGCCATCTGCTGTATTGGGCAGATAAACATAAGCAATTTTGCCATCACTTTGTTTCTCAACAAATTGACGATTTTGTTCTACCCAGTGCCAGGAGCGCAACTGGCTTTCATTGGCGACAGGTTCGACGGTAATAGTGCGGCTATTGTCACCATCAGCACTGTCCGCTAGCGTCAGTACCACCTGCTTGCCCAATGTGTTGTCCATCAGCGCATGGATATTATCCTGCTCGCTTAACTCGCGGCCATTGATAGCCAGCAAGTAATCACCGGCTTTCGCACTGGCACCAGGCACATTCAGCGGCGCTTTTAAAAACGGGCTCCAGCGATCGCCTTCAAACACAGTTTTAAACTGATATTTGCCATCATCAATGACAAAATCGGCACCTAACAAGCCAACTTTACTTGGGCTTTCCTGATGCACATCACCACCACCAATTCGGTTATGGCCTACCTGCAACTCTGCAATCATCTCGACCAGCAGCTCGTTTAAGTCTTCCCGGCGCTGTACATCTTTTAATAAAGGTTGGTATTTGTCATAAACCGCCTGCCAATCCATGCCATGCAGTTTTGCATCATAGAAGTAGTCTTTTTGCATACGCCAGGCGTCGTTGAAAATTTGCTGCCATTCCTGCTGCGGGTCAACAAAGCTGCGTACATCGGCCAGGTTAACAGCTTTTGCATCCAGTTTTTCTTTAGCATCCGCCACTTGCAGCGTATTAGGCATACTGATCAACAGCAACTTTTTGCCATCGTTACTCAGGTTATAGCCTGCGATGCCTTCTTTGACGCTGGCTGCTTTTTTCTCTTCAAAGTCAAAGCGGTACAAGGTGCCATTGTTCTGGCCATTGGTGCCCGGCAATTCATTACTGGCACCTGCTTGTGGCCGGTCGACGTAATACAGTGCACCGTCGTTAGCCACAGCTAAGCTGTCGTAGTTACGTTCTGGCAGAGGCAGCGCAACAATGCGGTTTTGCAGCGAATTCAGGTCTATACGCACTGCTTTGACTGCTTTTTCATCCTTTTTATCTTTTGTATCGTCTTTTGCATCTTTGCTGACGAGTGGTTCATCGCCGGTTTTAGCTAACAGAGGGGACTTACCTTCAGCGGATAAAACATAAGCATAAATCGCCTTACGTACAGGCCGTTCACGAGTAGACAAATCCAAGCCAACCTGAGCAGGACCTGTATTGACGGATGCGGTGAAATACAGATAGTCCTGTGTAAACACTGGGTCATCTGCCTGGCTCATACCATCTGTGATTAAGCTGCTTATGTTCGTCTGAAAATCAAAGAGTTTGATTTGACTGAAGTAGTTGGCGCCAGACACTGTGTAGGCCAGATAACGGCTGTCTGGAGAAAACGACAGCTTAAACTCAGCCCGGCGATCAGAGCTGTCCAGTTTCTGGCTGCGTTTGGTTTTCAGGTTAAACACATAGAGGTTTAAATGATTGTCATGGTAAGCAATCAGCTTACCGTCAGGTGAAAAGCTCAGCAGATTAAAATAACCAGCATCTGACAAAGCAAAAGTTTCAGGCTGACTTAAACCGTCCTGAGCTTGCAGTACTAACTGATGTTTATTGCCTTTATCTGAAATAAAAGCCACAGAGCGGCCGTCCGGGCTCCATAAACCGTCGAACTCTCTGACACCGCTGCTTTGGGTTAGATTGCGGGTACTGCCATCTTTTACCGGTACTGTGAATACATCACCACGGGCACTGATCACCACACGTTGGCCTGTGGCCGATAAGCGGGCGTTGGTCAGGGTTTTACTGGCATCTTTCCACTGCGGACGTTTTTGTACAGATTGGGTTTGAATATGCACAGGAATAGGTGTGCTTTGGCCGCTGCTGACATCATAACTATGTAAAAAACCACCAGCCTCGTAGACGATTTGATTGTTATAACCGGCAGCACTGCGCAAATCCCAGTCGGTGTTCTTTGTCAGCTGTTGCACTTTTTTCTTGCTGTAGCGAAACAGATTGACCGCAGTATTGTCGCGGTCAGACAGGAAATACACATCATCGCCGAGCCAAAACGGACTGAATTCATTGGCATTAGGATGTGGGATTTTTTCCAGCTGCTGTTTTTCTAAATCGATGATCCACACCG
>JAHIWM010000110.1 GCA_018815765.1 Gammaproteobacteria bacterium
GAGCCAGAAAAACCTATGCCAAGGCCAGAATCCTTAACACCTGATCCTACAGGTGACGGCGGGCCTTTAGTGGAGGTGTCCGTGGATCCCGTGTTACCTGTGCCGGGTTTAGAAGCGGCAGGGGACTTTATGTTACTGGATAAAACAGCTACTGCTGTGGTTCGTATTGATCCTAAATACCCGACACAAGCCGCTAAAGATGGTATTGAAGGCTGGGTGAAGTTAAGTTTTTCAATTGATGCCAGTGGTGCTGTTATTGACGTACAAGTGCTGGACGCTGAACCTAAACGTATTTTTGACCGCGAGGCCATCAAAGCGCTGAAAGCCTGGAAGTATCAGCCGCAAATGAAAGATGGAAAAGCTGTTGCGCAGCAGGGCATGCAGGTGCAGCTGGATTTTAGTCTGGATAAAGCATAAAAATAAGTCATAACAATAAAACACAAAGTCAGCATCTGTTTGGTGCTGGCTTTGTGCGAAAAAGAGGAGCAAAGGATGCTGTTATCCTGGTTAATCAGACGTGACACAGAGCCTGAATCTGATCCGCTGTCGCTGATGCAAAGTTATATTCAGACAGATAACCCAGCTTATCTTGCACTATTGATCAACTGCTATGGTGATGATTTATATCATTTCTTATTAAAACAAACTGATCCTGCTCTGGCTGCAGATCTGAGTCAGCAAAGCTGGCTAAAAGTGATGGAACAAAAACAACAATTTGCTGGGCATAGCAGTTTTAAAACCTGGTTATTTGCCATTGGCCGTAACTTGCTGCTGGATGAATTCAGGAAGCAGAAAAGATGGTTATATGAGGTTAATGAAGAGTTGGTGGCTGAGGATACCAGCCCTGATCAGTTGCTGGAACAGCAGCAAAATGAACTGCAGCTGCAGCAGCTGTTGTTGCGATTACCTTTGTTACAGCGTGAGACTTTATTGTTGCAACTGGAAGGTTTCAGCCTGCAGCAGATAGCGCAGATCACTGCTGCAGAACCCGAAACCGTCAAAAGCCGTTTGCGTTATGCGCGGCAAGTGCTAGCAAAACAGTTTGGAGGGCATGATGAGTAAGCTGGACGAAAAACTGCAGCAGTTGTATCAGCAAAGTAAAACTGAGCACCCTATGCCGCAGCAATTAAAGCAGCAGCTGTTGCAGCTAACATCAAAACCAAAAGCAAAAAACTGGAAATCCTTATGGCCAGCGATGCAGGGATTGGCTGCATCTGTCGCTTTAATTTGGCTGGCTCAGCAACTCTGGTGGCAACCGGCTTATTACCAAATCGTGCTGCAATCGGATACAACTTACCATCAGGTGCAGTTGCATAGTTTGGCTAAAAACGAAACTTTGCCAGAGCAAACCGCCTATCAGCAACGTTATCAGCAGTATCAACACGCCCGCCAGCAGCTGGATCACAGTAATAGTCTGGTTGGACAGCTGCGTTTTGCTGACCAGCAATGGCAAATTGAAGTCTGTGACCAGCTATTGGTAAAAATTGATCAGCAACTGGCGCTGGAGTTACAGCAGGACCAGCCATGGTTGGCAGGACAATGGGTGGAACTGAAGACGGGGCAGCAAGGGCAAATACTGGCAGTGCAATCCGGAAAACAACCTTTGCACTGCAGCAGCTAAAAAGAAAAGTTCACGGCAGGGCTTTTATTTTTTACACTAAGCATCGTTTTTATTCCGGATGATGCTTAGTGGAACCTGTGTTAACTTTTTTGACTTCTTATCCTGAAGCTGTGCGGACACAAGTGCAGTCATTGATTGCGCAAGGCCGTCTGGCTGAAGTACTGGCAACACGTTACCCTGAACTGTCACATGAGATTCAGAATGACAAAAGCCTGTATCAGTTTACTCAGGAACTAAAACAACGTTTTGTTAAATCCAGCCCTCCGGTCAGTAAAGTGTGCTTTGACGGTAAAATCCATCTGGACAACAGTTTAGGTTTACATAGTTTTGTCAGTCGGGTGCAAGGTGGCAAACTAAAAGCCAAACAGGAAATCCGTATCTCTGCTTTGTTTAAACAGTTGCCTTTTCCGCTGTTAAAGATGGTTGTGGTGCATGAATTGGCGCACTTGCGCGAAAAAGATCACAACAAAGCCTTTTATCAATTGTGTCAGCACATGGAACCCCAGTATCATCAACTGGAATTTGACTTACGCCTGTTTTTAACTTTAAGACAGCTGGAAGGGAAAGCCTTATGACCTCTGGTGATGCAGTATTTGTTTATGGTTTGTTGACCTTGCCGGAAGTGGTTTATGCCATTACTGGAAAGCAGTTTGCCATGCAACAAGCCAGTCTGGCTGATTACAAAAGCTATGGTTTAAGTCAGCAACCTGGTGACACACCTATACCTGCCTTAACTGTTAGTCCCGGACATCTGCAACATGGACAAGTATTGCTGGGGGTTTTACCTGCGGATCTTGAAAAGCTGGATTTTTTCGAGGAGCTGGATTCAGGTTTATATCTGCGTCAAAAGGTCAGAGTACAGTCTTCGGGTTTGTGGCTGGATGCCTGGTGTTATATGGTCGGGCCAGCTTTGGTGCCTTATTTAACCGGAGAATGGTCTTTACAGCAGGTCAGTGAAGAGCATAAACAGCATTTAATTACGCAGTTGATACCGTCAATGTTGACGACTTATCATAACTTACATGCCAGCAGTGGCACTACAACAAAGGCAGCCCCTTTGTCTGAGGACTAACACTTTGAAATTAATCCAATTACTGGTGGGCGCATTCTTCGTCCTTTCCCCCCAGTTACTGGCAGCCGACGTTGATAAACTGGCTACCAATTTTGACTGGCATTTTCGCCAGACGTTAAAAAAGAACAATATTCCCGGTGCGGCTTACGCTATTGTCAAAGACAACAGAGTAGTGAAAGTAGGTGCTTATGGTGTGCGCTCCGTCGGCACTAAATCAAACATCGATGCCTACACCGTATTCCGCTTGGCCTCTGTATCCAAAACCTTTGCGGGCCAGCTGTCCTCTTTGTTGGTGCACCAGGGCCGCTTTCAGTGGAATGATCCTGTTACCCGTTATGTGCCGGCTTTTTCCTTTAAAAGTCCACGTCATACCGGGGCATTGAGAGTGGAGCATTTGTTGTCACAAAGTGCAGGCCTGGTGCCTAATACTTATGATGATTTAATTGAAGCCAATCAAACGCCAGCTCAAATTTTACCTAAGTTTCGTTACTTAAACCCAAGGTGCGCGCCTGGCAAATGTTATGGCTATCAGAATGTATTGTTTAGCCTTATTCGCCCTGTGATGGAAAAAACCACAGGCAGTAGTTATGAAAGTCTGATGGAGCAAAAACTGTTTAAGCCTCTGAAAATGCCAACAGCTTCTGTGGGGTATTCTGCCTTTTTAGCCTCAAAAAACCGTGCTATGCCGCATGTTCGGGTGAAAAGGGGCTGGGCGGAAACTAAGGTGAATCCAAGCTATTATCGCGTCAGTCCGGCGGCAGGTGTTAATGCCAGTGTGATGGATATGAGTCAGTGGTTAATGGCGCAGTTAGGTCAGTATCCTGCCGTGCTAAGCCCTGCTATGTTGCAGGATGTGCGGACTAAAAGAGTGAAGGTAGCTGATGACTTAGGTGGTCGCACCTGGGGGCAGTATGTCACTACTTCACATTATGGTTTGGGTTTGCGTATTTTTAATTTTGGTGGTCATGAAGTCTATTACCATGGCGGCTGGGTGAAAGGTTATCGGACAGAAATGGCGTACTCTAAAGAAAAAGGCGTAGGTTTTGTGGTGCTGATCAACGCTGAAACCAATCTGGTTGGCGATTTATCGACCTGGTTCTGGTCAAATTTGCTGGCAGTTAAACCAGCTAAAAAGAAACGTCTTGCTGCACAAATGCAGGAGGAATGGGATCTGGAAATGGAGTCCGACGCCGGGTGGCAAGTCCCATTGCTGGCGGACTAAACCCGAACGAAGCAAAGGACTGCTATACTCATTTTTGTACAATTTAAGTGGCCTGCTGAAAAGGATAGATGCCCGATATGTCGATGGGAACCATAAGTCAGTCTTCGTATAGTAAAACCGTAAAAACTATCCTTAGCAAAATCCATGATGCCACTGCATTAAATGATTCAGTGTATGAAGTGGCGACTGATTATTTTCGTCATGCTAAACAGCAGGAAGAAAAACTTCAGCAATTGCAGCTACAAGTGCGCAAATTTGAAAAAAAGCCAGAGCTATCTTCCGCTGAGCAAAAACAACTGGCCGAAGCTCAGTCTGCGTTAAAACTTTATGTCCGGATGTTGGATGACAGTCGTGTAGAGCGCTACAGAGCTTTAAAAGCACTGTGTTTGTCGGTGTTACAGCTGACTGAAGGTGAAAACTTTGACGAGACAGTACAAATGTCATCGAAGTTTTTAGGCACTATTCAGTTGCTGGCGCCAAGCAATGGCAAATATGTGGCTTCGGTGAATCAAAAGTTTAAGCATTTATACAAAGGTGTTTTAAGTTTACGTCTGCTTGATCGCTTACTGCTGGATAACGAGCTGAATAATAACTACGTGCAGGGCAAAGTGCGGGCAGCTAAAGAAATGCTGGATAACGCTGACGCTGCCTATAAAGCCGATTATTCTCCCTTTCGTGATGATGTACAGTTACCCTTATTGATGGCTGCTATTTTGCAGGATATTGGTACTTATCATCCTGACGCTTTGGTTATTCTCAAAGGCGCAGATGGCGATCTGGATGAATTCCGCGTGCTGGATGACGAAAACCGTGTTGCACTTTTAAAAATTAATTATCAGGAAACACTGAATTACGTCACTAAAGGTTTGGCCTGTGATCGCTACGTAGGTAATTCAAAAGAAGAGCGGGAACTGTTTAATCAAAATGAGCAGGACAAACTAAACTTTGTCTACACCTTGCTTAAAAATGCGATTAAACCTGAAGGTGGCGTAGGTAACCTGCTGAAAATCCCACAAATTTATACCTCAGTTGTGTTGTCGACTAAATTAAATCACAGCTATGAGTCTTTGCCTAAAGCGGCTCTGGTGCTGCAAAGTGGTGTGGAGCGTGGTTATTACCATAAAGCGGCTGTCGATGCGCTGCTCAAAATTACCGGCTTGTTTCCACAAGGTTATGGCGTTACCTATATTCCAAAGGACTCAGACAAACGCGATTTGGACAGATACGAATATGCCTTGGTGGTGTCTTTGTATCCACCGGCTACAGATATGCCGATATGCAGGGTAGTGACCCGTAGCATGACCTTTAGTAACACAGGAACTAACGTAGTGGTCAGCGTGGACAACAATCTGTATTTTCCGAGCGCACGGAAAAAGCTGGAGAAAATGAGCGAAGAACGTCTGCTGGAGATTCTGAGCAAGCTGGTCTCAAATTTTGAAGAACGCAAAAACATGGAATTAATACCTAAATGCTGGTTTCCTGATGAGTATTTCTCCTACAGTAAAAATCAGAACTTATGGAACAGAGTGACCACTATTCAGAATTGATCTTGATTCTGTGTCGTGAAATAAAAAAGCCCGGCTATGTAGCCGGGCGAAAAACAGCGGTCCAGGGAGATGAATAAAACCGCTTGCGCTAGAACTCCTCACTGCAGAAATCTGTTCATTTCCTGAAACTCATCACCTTGTGCTGACGATAAGCATTAATCCTAAAGACATGGACCGTAGCTTGGCGCATTGGTTCCGAGTCACATAATGGGTGATCAACAGGAGGAGCCGCAGGTTTCATGAACACTGAGAAGTTGTAAGAGGTCATGATTGGAGTATTCATCGCTGCATCCATCTTCTGTTGATTGGTGCTCAGCATAAAGATGGATGCAGGTGAAAGATAACGCTTTAACTAAATAGCCTCTATCGTTTTATTTGATTAAACCTTGTGTTGCGAGGCTGAACTAGCATTGCAGCAGTACACAACAGTAGACAGGGTTGTGATAGTCGTCAGACACCTTATATTCACGGTAGCCTTTAGAATACGCCATTGCCAGCCAATAAGACTGATCATTTAGTGTGATGCGCTGATTCATAGGCTGCTGTCTGGCAGACTGGAATAACTCCTCAGGTAAGGACAAAATATTGCCAACAGGCCAGAGGTTGGTATTACTGGAGGATAAAACCGCGCCTTTCTCATCGATAAAACAGGCGGAAAAATCAGCCTTCACTTCACCATGCTCATTTTTGGGCAAAATATCGACTAACATTGCACTAAATTGTGGCGCACTATCAAATATCAGAGCTATGCCGCCCTGAGCTTTATCTGCCGTTGTATCAGTAAAAACCGGGGCATGGTAAATGTAAGTGGATTGCTGTTGATACAAAGCGCTGGGAGCAAAAGGGCTGACCGCATACTGGTGAGCTGAGCTTAATAACAGGCAATCTGCTGCACCGCTATTGTCAGGCATTTGCTGCAGATGTTCAGTGTTTTCTCTGGCACTACATAAAATAGCCTGACTTTTATCGTAGAGATAGATGTTGGAGTAAACTGTATATAAATCATTAATGTAGGATAATTCTTTAGCTGCTTCCTGTTGTTTTTCGGCGTCAGGATTTTGGAGTAACAACTGAAATTTCTTATTGTGCGCCCACCAACGACAGTCGTTGGCGCGTTCGTATAGGTTTCTGTCCATGATATCCAGAGCTTGTCGTGCCAGCATCACCAGCTCTTCCAACTGGCTGTGTAATACAGTGTTGGCCAATTCTTCAACTGAATGGGAGAACACCTGGTGGATTTCTTTGCCTATACCACGAATTGCATCCAGCACAGGCACAAACTCAACGGCGTCGTTGCGGGCTGCTGAAATAACGCCATTTAGTACAATCAGACTGAGCTCGTCGTTGACCTGCAAAGACGAGCGATGGATATGAAACAGTTCAGGAAATAACTTAAGGTTATTAATATCCAGCTCTTGTTGTGCTGATTTTGTCTGATTCGACAGGCTCTTTACCGGCGTCCAGATCTGAGTTTGCCAGTCAGGACCAAAGTAGCCTTGATAACCCTGAGTTTGCGCAAAACTTAGCAGGTAATCGAGGCTTTCTACTTTTCTGAGTCCCAACTGCAGCTGTCGTCCGGACGTAAGTTGTGGTGGTAAATTGTCGGGGTCTGAGCTAAATACAGTGCTGCCATCTTCGGCTTGCAGCAACAAAATGCTTTGGCTATGTTCGGGTAGTAAGTTTTTGAAAATAGTCATTATTTCATCATCAAACTTAAAGCAAAGGCAAAGCACTCCTACAGCAATACCGTCGTCTGACAGTACGGCCTGAGCATAAATCAGGCTTTGTTTTTGCTCCGGCTGCAGGTCAGAATAACGGAAAGTTTCGCTAAATTGTTGGGGGTGCTGCAGGCAGTGCCGTAGTAAGGGATCCCGGCTGTTTTTCTGCGTCTGAGACTGGTCCAGCCTTAACAGGATTTGCCCATCAGGACTGACTAAAACCACATCCTGATACACCGAATAGTAGCTGACATAGTTAGCTAAATGTTGTTGCATCGGATCAGCGGCCTCAGCGCAAGGTGCTGCTAAAAAGCTGCGGATTTGCGAATCAGTTGCCAGAAAACCTATATCTGCAGTACGTTCAAATAAGTTACGGATCAGCACGTCAATGGCAATCTGGCTGCAGGCTTTGTCTGTTAACAGTGTTTTTTTGGTTTGCTCCAGCAGCAAGTTGTCGATCAGAATTTGCTGCAGCTCAGTAAAGCGTTTTTTAGTCTGATCCATACTGTCGAGTATGGTAGAACCTAGCCTTAAGCTATTGATTTTACCTATTAAAGTAACTTTACTCCACCAACTGTCCAGTTCAGTTAATTTTTGTTCGTACTGTAAAACGCCACTCATGTGAGGTTTCAGATGATTTTTATGGTGTTCGAAAAAAAACTGCATGTACAACCGACGCCTGAGCTATTGCCCTCCAATGGATCCGCAAAGATTAATGCAAGGGGTCTGCCAGTCTGTCAGACGTTTGTCTCAACGATTTTTCCGATACAAGTCTAAATAAAAATTCAGGCTGATTTGTGGTGAACTTGCAGCAAATAGCTGCTTTTGTTCCGGTTTAAATTTCCAGGCTAAAGGGGTCATTTCCAGCAGGTTTAATACCATGTCTGCAGGTAAATCTGTCAGCAGCAGTTTGAGTTCCTGTCGCTGTTGATGCTCAAAACCCGGAATGGTTTCAATTTGCTCGCTATGCAAGCGCACCGAACTGTAGACCTGCTGTTTAATTTCCAGCAAATGCTCTGGTGCAGGGGTTACGGTCAGCAGCAGACCATCCGTTTTTAATACCCGCGCTAATTCGTCTGGCTGACAAGGCGCACAAAGTTTTAATGCGGCATCAAAGCTCTGATCGGCAAAAGGCAGGTGCCAGGCACTGGCGACACAAAACTTGATAGCGGGGTAACTTTTGGCGGCTTTTTTGATGGCAGTTTTGGCAATATCCAGACCATACAGTGAGAGTTGTTTGTCTGTCAGGGCCTGCATCAGTCTGTTGCTGTAATAGCCTTCGCCGCAGCCAAGGTCCAGCAGCACAGGCTGTTGTGGTACTACTGCGGCAAAACACTGATTTACTGCATCGGACAAGGGCTGGTAATAACCTGCATTTAAAAAGTCGCGGCGGCTTTGCATCATCAACGGCGAGTCGCCCGGTACTTTGGAATTTTTTTGCTGCACCGGCAATAAATGCAAATAGCCCTCTTTGGCTAAGTCAAAGCTGTGGTTTGATGCACAAACAAAGCTGTTGTGCTGTTGAGTCAGACTCTGTTGGCAAAGGGGGCAACGATACATACAAACTTCTCCGGGCCAGATTAATGTGAGTTCAGTTGCAGCAAGTCCCAACGGGTGCCGTACAAGTCTTCAAATACAGCCACAGTACCATAAGCTTCTTCGCGTGGTGTTTCGAGGAATTTCACGCCTTGTTGTTGCATCCGGCTGTAATCACGCCAGAAATCGTCGGTATTTAAAAACAGAAAAACCCGGCCACCACATTGATTGCCAATCTGTTGTTTTTGTGGCTCGTTACTGGCTTTTGCCAGCAAAATGGCTGTTTCAGTCGCACTTTGGGGCCGCACCACCACCCATCTTTTTTCACCTTGTGGACTGTCTTCCACTAATTCAAAACCAAGCTTTTGTGTGTAAAATTCGATAGCCTCATCATAGTCAGCTACTAACAGACTAATTAAACCTAAACGTTGTTTCATCATGCTCACTTAGCGCAGACTAAAAAGTGGCGCTATGCTACCGACCTGCCGCTTCGGATGCCAGTAAATATTCGTTGTTAACCAGCCTTTCGCTGGGCATACAAAGAGCTGTGTTGATATACTGCGGCCTTTGGTTTATCTGTGTGGAGAAAAGAATGTCTGGCTCAGAACTTGAACTCTGGACTTTGGATGAGTTGTGCGATCACGCTTTTGCTATTTTTGAAGAGTTAGCCGAAGACAACTTGTCCGCTGAAGATTATGCATTGTATCAACAGCATGCAGCGGCATCCGCCTATGTAGACTTAGTGCCGGCAACAGACGACTGGGTGGATATGATTGCTATGGATATCGACCCTGAACTGCATGTCGAAGCTCATATTGGTTTGGCTGATATCAACAATGTTGCAGAGATAGTTCTTGCCCGGATTTTACTGAGCAAAGAAAAGTTTGAAACCTTATGCCATGCCCGTTGGCGTGGACAAGACTAAAATCGGTTAAAAAATCAGCCAAGCCTCAGATTTTGTATCGTTTTTTCTAAATTTTTCTTTTGCGACTGGCCATCTTGCGCCTACACTAAAGAAGTGTGAGTGGCCGGATCACGGATCTGAGAAAAACGAGGCAATAGTTTGAGTCTTACCCGATTTGATTTTAGTAAGTTATTTGATCTCAACGTGTTAGTCATTGAGTCTGATCCAGCGTCTGGGCATCAGTTAAAACTAATTCTGACTGGCCTTGGCATCAAAAAGGTCGAACTCAGTCGTACAGCTCAGACTTTGTTGAGTAGTGAAGGTACTGCACCTTACGATGTGATTTTTCTTGATTATGATGCCGAACCCTCCGTAGTCGGGGCCGATCTGATTGAGCTGTTACTGCACAAAAACATTGTTAGTCCCCTGTGCCGTCTGGTGGTGTTGTCTGCAGCGACAGAGCGGCAGAAGTATGCTGTGGATTATCCTTTCCATCAGGTCGATTTTCTCGACCGGCCCTGCAATAAATTTCATATGGACGAGCAGCTTAAACTGCATGTCCGCTTAAAACCTTTTATGGATCAGATCCTGCCTCTGGTGCATAAACGCCGTTATGTCGATGCCTTCAAGTTGATTGGTGAACTGCAACAAAAAGCCGGTGCTGATACGCCGTTAGCAGTGCTGCAATTAAAAGCCGAAATGCTGCTGGAGCTGGGCGTTTGTGATGCTGCTTCTGCATTAATTAAATCGGCTTGTGCTAAACAGCAGGGCTGGGCTTTGTGGTTGCAATTCCTGCTGGATTACGAGCAGGGTGATCTGGAGTCCTGCAATAGCTTTTTAGTCAACGTGACTGAAGAAGTACTGCGTTATCAGGAAAGAAAAGAAGTCTGGCAAGTTTATCTGGCGCTGGAAAATGAAGATTACGCTGCCGCTCTTCAAGCGGCGGTGAAATTCCCTGCTGCTGGCATGTCGACCCATATTACTCAGTTGGTGCAACTGGTGATGATGGTGTCAGACAAAACAGAACAGGCCATTGAACTGATTGAACGCAAAAGACGTCTTTCCGGCAGCGGTTATCAGTTTTGTGTATTGACGGTCACTTTGTGCAAGGTATTACTGTTTTTAATGGCGCAGCCGATGGCAGAACAGCGTGTTGCGCAGTATCAGAGCATGTTGCAGCAATGTTTTCGTCAGCTGATCACCGACAAAGAAGCCAGTCAGTTTGCTGCTGATATTATCTGGTTGCAGGGCAGTTTAGTCAGTCAGGCCGATGGCAATGAAGCCGCTATTGCCTTCTTAGAAAAACAAAAACAACATTTATCGTCTATGCAAATGTCTGTTGCCAGCCAGTGCCATGGCGCCAGCCTGATGGCTGGTCTTGGTAAGCTGAATGCCGCTTTTGATTTAATGTATCTGGCTAATAAAGCCTTAAACCTGCTGCCTCACAGCATACATAAAGTCTATGCGGGTTGTGTACATCAGCAGGCTTTTCATCGGATTTATAGCCAGGCAGACCGGGGGAAGGTTTATGCCCAAATGGGCTTACGGCATGAAAAAGAAGGTGAATTACGCCCTGCAGCTCAAATGTACTACAAGGCGTATCAAGCTGAGCCGCAGAATATAAAACATCAGGAACATTTAGCAAACTTGCTAAGCCAGCTAAAGCTAAGCAAGTTTAAAACCTTTGTGCTGGAAGAATTCAACCAGCGCTGAGGTTAACGCCTTTAGCTTCCGGGTTAAAGCTGTGCTCCAGCACTAAAGCCAGACGCACAGCAGCTTGCTGTAGACGTTGCTCCAGCTCTGGCATGTGCTGTTGCTGGTAACGCTCGTCGATTAACATGCCTGGTTTATAGCCCTGATAAATCAGTTTGACTAACAACACCGACTCATTGGCCCAATCCAGCACACTGACTGTTTGCCACTGCTGTTGTTTGGTCTTTAGCGCCTGATACAAAGTCTGCTGCTTCGCATCATCCTGATAAGAGGCGGCTTCCAGAATACGGCTGTCCCAGACACCATGTAAGTTGGATGGCTCGCCAGCAAAATACACCGCTGTTTTATTGCCGCCTAAATCATCGGCATAACCAGCATGCAAAGGCTGGTGTAAGTCGCCAATAAAGTGGCCAACAAACAGCAGTGCCTCCAGCTGAGTTTTTGATGGCGCAAAGGGTGTCAGTTTTTTCCGCTGTTGTTCTATAGCAGATAAGACACACCCTTCAGCAGGGCAGTGCTGCATTGTTACTTTGCTGTCAGAGCGCTGGATATTAACGTAATGCCAGACTTTGGTGTGCTGATATTCCGGCAACGAACGCACCTGATCGGGCCAGGAGCAGGCTTTGGTAAAATCCTTCTGTTCGTGCAACTGCATCAGTTGCTGCACTTTTTGCTGGCTGACCGGGCTTAATAACTGATACGCCATAGAGCAAACCATCTGGTGGCCTAATTCACCAAAAGCAAACACTGGGCTACAAAACAAAGCCAGAGCTAAAACCAGATTACGCATAGGGTATTTCCTTATTCATCCACGAGTTGAGTGACTTGCCAGTGGGCGAGCGGGCTTTGTGACAGCAATGGTGCCAGCTCTTTTAAGCAGCTTTCCATATCCTGTTTCAGCGTAAAAGGTGGGTTAATTACCAGCATGCCGCTGCCTGTCATACCAAAACCTTCAGCGTCTGGCTGTGGGCAATATTCTATCCGCAGCTGATTACGAATTTGTGTATCGACAATGGCATCAATAAAGCTTTCAACCGCCTGACGTTCAATCACCGGATACCAGATGGCGTAAGTACCTTGTGGAAAACGCTGCACTGCCTGTTCTAAACCTTTGATCAGATCCTGATATTCAGTTTTTAACTCATAGGGAGGGTCAATCAGCACTAAACCGCGCTTTGCCAAAGGTGGCAGCATGGCGCGTATGCCAGCCCAGGCGTCCATTTTTTCAATACGGCTGTGTCTACGACGCTGAAACTGGCTGGCTAGAATGGGATGATCGCTTGGGTGCAATTCAGTCGCCTGAATGGTATCTGTAGCACGACATAACAAATCGGCAATTTTTGGTGAACCCGGATAAAAAGCTAAATCGTCGCTGTCGTTTACCAGTCTGATGGTCTCCACATAAGCTTTGATATCAGCATTACTGCCCTGGTAGTTCCAGAGTTTGCCTATGCCTGTCTGGTATTCCGCAGTTTTTTGCGCTTGTTCGCTATGCAGACTGTATAAACCAGCGCCGGCATGAGTATCGTGATAGCAAAAAGGCTTATCTTTGCGTTTTAAGTAATTCAGGATACAAACCTGCACCAGATGTTTAATCACATCAGCGTGATTACCTGCATGATAACTATGACGATAACTCAGCATAAGCCCACTCTTTTTTGGATCGTTTTAAGATGGTTTCGCGTTGATGGCGCACTAAAAGCGCAAGCATACTGCGCCAGAGCAGAAAGGCAAGTATTCTGTGTGCCACAGCAAATCAGAAGTTGTTTGGGCTTCTGTGCTTTGCAGTGTTAAAATCCATCCTATCAGCGACACCGCAAGTACAGGATCTCCCTTGAATCGCAAAACCTCAGCACCACAACATAAAAAAACGCAGTCTGGCTCAGAGCTACAAAAGCCGTGGACTAAGACTAAACCAGCATCGGCCAAAACATCTGAAGTAAAAACTGCTACGCCTAAAGCAGTCTCTGCCAAAGTGTTAAAACAAAATCGTCAGGAAGAAGCCAAAATTTATGGTGAAAATGCCTGCCGTGTGGCCTTTTTGCAGCGCCCTGAAGCCTTGGTGCGTTTGTATTTAAGCGAGCAAATGGCGCCTAAGTTTGCAGATCTGATGAAGTACTTAGCGGCCAATAAAAAAGCCTATCATGTGGTGTCTGAAGCCGAGCTTGAAAAAGTAGCAGGCAGCCAGCATCACGGTGGTGTGGTGCTGTTGGTTAAACGTAAGGCTGTGTTATCACTGGCGACTTATTTAACTCAAAACGGCCGTAAAAAGCAGGATTGTTTGCTGGCGTTAGATGGGGTGGGTAATCCGCATAATTTAGGTGCTATAGCCCGCAGCTGCGCTCACTTTGGTATCAGTGGCATAGTGATGAAAGACCCGGATTTACTGGCGCATGGCGCTGCAGCCCGCACTGCTGAAGGTGGCGTAGAGTTTGTCGAGGGTTTAAGTTGTGACAATCTGCCTTTGGCATTGCAGCTCTGTAAACAAGCAGGTTACACCCTGGTGACCACCTCAAGCCATGGTGGCGTATCGTTGTACAGCAGCCAGTTGCCGGCCAAAGTGGTGATTGTGTTTGGTGAGGAAATGTTTGGTGTGTCCCAGTCTGTGGCCAAATCCGCCGATATAGCTTTGCAAATTCCTGGTACAGGCAAAGTGGAGTCGTTAAACGTCAGTGTGGCCGCCAGCCTGATTTTAGGCGAATGGTATCGTCAGCAGCAGTAATAAAAATGGGGTCAGATCACATTGTTAACTGTTAACAATGTGATCTGACCCCATTTTCAGGATTTCACTCTCAAATCCTGATGTCCGCCCCGATAGTAGGTCAGAGCTGCGCCTTGCGGCTTGATCTGACCCCAGTCACAGCCCAGACTATTAATGCGCCCCAGGCTATAAAGGAAAAACCAGCTGGTACATTGGCAATTAAAATCAGTTTTAAATGTTTGCGATTAAAAGCCAAAGCCAGCAGGCTTGGCAAAAAGTAGACAGCCAAAAACAACGGTAAAAAAATCAGCCATTGTGTCAGTGAAGCTTTGGCAAAAGCGCCGCTTAATGTTGTCATCGTTTCGTTCATCTTTTAACCCTCTGTGTGATCCACCTTTGTATTCAACAGTTTCAGAGTAAAAGATCGGTCAGCCCAAGCCTTATAAAAAGTGATTTTCGGGCGATACCGAGGAAATACGGTTAACCCCAGGCATTAAATAACTGTTTGAGTTGTTGCACCTGACGGCGGCTGACTTCTACCGCTGAACCATCTTTGAGCACTACAATCATGGTACCAGCTGCCAAACCCGCTTCAATTTGCAAAATGGCGTCAATACGTACTATGTCGGAGCGGCTGACTTTGAAAAACTGCTGCGGGTTTAAGCGCATCTCTACTTTGGATAAGGAGCTGTGTAAAAAACTTTTGCCATCTTCGCAGTAAACCGCAGTGTGGTTGCCAATACTTTCAAAACGCTGAATTTCATTCAGTCGTTTTATCCGGCTGACCTCACCAAATTTCAGCAATATGCCATGTTGTTCAGGCAGGTAACTTTGTTGTTGGCCTGAAGCCTGTTGTTGCTCCAGCTTTTGAATAGTTCTTTCCAGCCTTTCTGGTGCAACGGGTTTTAATAAATAATCCAAAGCATTGAGTTCAAAAGCGTCAAGCGCATACTGCTCAAACGCAGTACAAAATACAAAATGGCATTGCTTTTGTTGGGATTGGTTCTGTAATTGTGGAGCCAGCTGTAACCCTGATAAACCCGGCATCTGAATATCTAAAAACACCAGATCAAAAGCTTGCTGCTGCATCAGCTCTAAAGCCTGCTCCGCTGTGCTTGCTTCGGCCTGAATACGGATCTGTGGGTAAGGACTGAGTAGGCGCCGCAATTCGGCCCGGGCTAAACGTTCGTCATCGACCAGCAGAGTGTTAAACATAAGGCAGCTCCATACGCACTTCAAACTGATCCTCTGTTTTGATCTGCTGCCACTGGATACTGTCGCCCAATTGCAGCTGTAAACGTTGCCGTAAATTGCCCAGCGAGCTACCCGTACCTTTAAATGGGCTGGCGGCATTATAGCTATTACTGACCGATAGCACCCACACAGAGTTGTTTGCTTTTTCTGCTTTCACTTTCAGCCAACCTGGTTCCGCATTGGGGCTGATACCATGTTTAATGGCGTTTTCTATCAGGGTCAGTACAGTCAGGGCTGGTAGTTTTTGGTTCAGGCACTCTTCTGCCAGTTCAATATGGGGTTCCAGTCGTTGCTCTAATCGAACCTGCTCAATTTGCAGGTAAAATTCTGCGGTTTGCCACTCTTCGGCCAAAGTCGCGACAGGGCGCATTTGGGTTTGTAAATGAATACGTAACAGTTCAGATAACTGAGTGACGGTTTGCGCTGCCTGTTGCTGATTTTCAAAAATTAAGGCGCGTACTGAATTTAAGGCATTAAACAAAAAATGTGGACTGAGCTGGTAGGTCAGTTGTTGGATTTGAGCTTGTTGCATCTGTTGTTGTAACTGCTTTTTTTGCTGTAGACCATGCCAGAATAAATAAATCATAGTCCAGCCGAGCAACACGATAAGCGTATTAAAACCGCCCAACAGCCATTGATTAAATTGAGAAAACTCCATCAAAACCTGTTGGTTTTGATGGTTAAAACTGACGGTATCAATTTGCGTGGTTTTTAATAAATCCAGCTTTGTCGTCAGCATTGAAATAGCTGAACAAAACAACGACAAAGCTATTAAATACAAAAAGCTCCATAGGGCCGGGACCAGTTTGTGTGAAACACTCAGCAAATAGAATTTCAACACAGGTCTTAACAGCAAATGAGTGACAAGTACTATGTTGGCACAGTCAATGAACCCCCGGATCACAAAACGTGAGACTAAACTGGTTTCTGCTGATTCCAGAAAGGGTTGCATCATCACCAGATAGCTGGCAAAAAATAGTGAGATAAAAATCAACTGGCCAAGCAGATAGGCTCTGCTAAAACGACTTGATAACGCAATGGCACGATTAAAAAAATCAGACAAGATAAGGCTTCCAAAAGCAGCGGAGATAGATGTTTTACCGTAGCTTACAAAAAACAACAAGAGTTCAGGGCAATAGTGTCAGTAGAGTACCCAATGCAGGTGCCGTTTTTAATGTCAGGTAAGGACCCATAGCCAGAATAAAGCTCAGGCTGACAAAACTCAGCAGAAACCCCGTCAATCGTTGTTTGTTCATTTCCATCATCTCATCCTCTGCTGTGAACTGGTGCCAGTGTGTGGTAACTGTTGGTATTTGTTTTACAAAAAGTGACCAGCGGTGAGTTAAGGGGATAGAAGGTTATTTTGGCTTTAGAACATGCTTGTATCAGTCTGGCCTTGTATTTTGGCTACTTTATTGGTTTGATACCTTAACGAATTGGGAAAGGTGACATCAGGATGAAACAAGGGTTGTGGTTGGCGGTATTTTTTATCGTACTGATATGGTCTGGTATCGCACCTAAAGATCAATTTACCTGGTTACTGGAAGTCTTACCTGCATTGATTGGCTTAGTGGTGCTGGCTGTGACCAAAAGCCGTTTTCCGCTGACGCCTTTGCTTTATATACTGATATTGCTGCACTCTGTGATTTTGATGGTTGGCGGCCATTACACTTATGCTGAAGTGCCACTCTTTGATTGGATCCGTGACTGGACAGGTGGAGATCGAAATAATTACGACAAAGTAGGGCATTTGGCTCAGGGGTTTATACCAGTAATTATTTGTCGTGAGCTGATTTTGCGCAAAGGCTTAATTTTCGGTCAAAGCTGGCAGTGTTTTTTCAGTGTCTGTTTTTGTTTAGCCTTCAGCGCTTTTTACGAGCTGATTGAATGGTGGGTGGCTTTGTTATCCGGCGAAGATGCTGAAGCTTTCCTCGGTACTCAAGGTTATGTTTGGGATACTCAGTCGGATATGGCCTGGGCTTTAAGCGGTGCTTTGATTGGCTGGTTTACCCTCAAAGACTTACATGATAAACAATTGCGGCAACTGCGTGCCGCTGCGGAAAAAAGTCAAAGCCAGCACAGCTAAGCTTTGACTTTCTACTGTCGATCAGTCTTTGTTTAAACTGACAGGGCCATTGATCTGATCAATCTTCAGTTCGCCTGAACCATCGTCCAGTAAAGTAAAACCGCCAGCCTGTTGCACGCGGATATCACCAGAGCCATCACTGACACTGACCATGCCTTTTACTTGCTGAATTTCTGTGTCGCCTGAACCATCTTCCACCAGCACAGTACCGGCGACCTGTTGAATAAACAGATCACCCGAGCCATCTTCCACCGTCAGATTGCCACTTAGCTGGGTCAGACTAACATTACCTGAACCATCTTCCAGCACCAGATTACGACCGCCTTGCACTGTTAAATTGCCTGAGCCATCTTCAATCACCAGATCAGAGCTTAAGCCTTCAATACTGATATCACCTGAACCGTCTTCCAGAGTAAGTGCCAGTCCAGCCGGTACCCTGACTACTAAGTCGGCATAAGCGGAAGATCCAGTGCAAATTCCAATGCAAGCGGCTCCTACAGCTTTAAGTACAGCTGCCGAGCCTTGTTTTTCCAGTGATAAAGTAAAGGGCTTGTCGTCGCTGGAATACAGTTCTGCAGTCACTTCAATCTGACTGGCGCCTTTGACACCAATAATTTTCAGGTCGCCCGCTTCAGTTTCAGCTTTTAGCTCAGTCAAATCAGCGGCGCTTAACTGCAACTGGCGTTGTTGGTGTTTTAGATCTTCAGCCGCAGAACTATGGCCTACGTGGATCACACAAGCACTGAGTAATAAGGTGGGAATACAGACAGCAATCAATTTTTTCATAACAGGTCCTTAAAACAACTCCTTGATAGTGCTGTTAGTCTGCCTGTTGTGCTGAGGAATTGCAAAGGAAGGGTTACAGTTAAAGTTATATAAAAACAATGACTTATAAATTGTTACTCTTTGCCTTTAAATGTTTCAGGAGCTGTAAACGGCTTTTTGATAACGTGAGAATAAGAGCTGAACCCGTTCCACATAGGTCTGAGTTTCAGCGTAAGGTGGGATACCCTGATGTTTATCTACAGCACCGGGTCCGGCGTTATAAGCCGCCATTGCCAGTTTAATATTGCCTTTATAACGTTTTAGTAAAGAGGACAGATAAAAAGCGCCACCCTGAATATTCTGCTGCTGGTGCCAGACATTTTTTACTCCCACTTCAGTCGCTGTATCCGGCATCAGTTGCATTAAACCTGCAGCACCACTTTTGGATAAGGCTTTGGGATTAAAAGCAGACTCTGCATGGATCACAGCTCTTATAAGGGCTGGGTCTAGTTGATGATGTAGTGCTGCTGTGGTGATTTCCAGCTGATATTTTTGTAAAAACAACGGCGTGTTGTGCCAATTCACTGTGCTTTGCAGAGCACAGGCAAAACAATCAAAGCGAACCAACTGATATGGCCGGTTTTTTGGTGCTCTGTCGGAAAAAGCGGTCACGCCATTAGCTTGTTGGTAACGATATACAGGCGGATTATCTGCCACCACGGTAGTCGCCAGTATTAAAAAAACACAAGAGGTCAGGGCTTTCGCTGCTTGAAGTTTCAATTTATGCCCCCACCTTAAAGCTGACTTAATCAGCATAGTCACTCTTTGCACTTTTTGTGGTACTCCTGAGCAAAGAAAGAGAGCAGTTCAGAACTGTATGTTTTTAGTATTGTCATAGTGACACTGTAGAATAAAGTGGAAAAACAGATAAGCATTTTAGTTTTCCAATCACAAAAACAGATTAACTTTATAGATTTAATTCGTTATCTCAAATCGTTCGGAACAGCTATTCTCTGTCCCATCGAAGCGAGTTCAATTTTAGTAACCAACCAACATGGAGTAAGACAATGTCTTCAATTATCAACAGCACCATCAAGCCATTTAAAGCGACTGCCTTCCATCACGGTAAATTTGTTCCAGTGACTGAACAGGATCTGGCAGGCAAATGGTCAGTAGTAGTGTTCTACCCAGCTGACTTCACTTTCGTTTGCCCAACTGAATTAGGCGATCTGGCTGATTTCTATCCTAAGTTCCAGGAAATCGGTGTTGAAGTTTACTCAGTATCTACTGACACGCACTTCACTCACAAAGCGTGGCACGATGCTTCTGAAACTATCAAGAAAATCAACTACCCAATGATCGGTGACCCAACTGGCGCAATCACTCGTAACTTCGGTGTGATGATCGAGGAAGAAGGTTTAGCTTTACGTGGTACTTTCGTAATCAACCCACAAGGTGAAATCAAAGTTGCTGAAATTCACGACTTAGGTATCGGCCGTAGCGCTGCAGAACTGTTCCGTAAAGTTCAGGCTGCACAATACGTAGCAAACCACGACGGTGAAGTATGTCCAGCTAAATGGACTCCGGGTGAAGCGACTTTAGCTCCATCTTTAGACCTGGTTGGTAAAATCTAAGTCTGATCCAGACTACGAGGGCTGAGTTCTCAGCCCTCCTTTAAAATGAATAATTTGTGAGTTTTGCTCACCAGAATTTACTGGTACGGCGAAGCTTTGTCCAAAAGGACAGTGGCAATCCACCTGAAGGTGGCTGTAACTGTGGCTATAAGAAAGGGGCCAAATATGTTAGATACCAATTTAAAGAACCAATTAAAAACCTATTTGCAAAACCTGAAAAGCCCGGTGGAGCTGGTAGTTGCGTTAGACGGCAGCGATAAAGCAGCCGAGTTAAAAAGTCTGGCCGAAGATATCGCCAGTTTAAGTTCGCTGATCCATTTAAAAGATGAGACAGACCCGGCAGTATTAAAGCCATCTATGTTGGTGCGCTCTACTGCGAAGAACACTCAAATTCGTTTTGCTGGTGTGCCTATGGGCCACGAGTTCACTTCATTGGTGCTGGCTTTATTGCATTCAGGTGGCCACACCATTAAAGAAGAAGCTGCTGTACTGGAGCAAATTGCTGCACTGCAGGGTGAATTTAACTTTGAAGTTTTTGTGTCTTTAAGCTGTCAGACCTGTCCTGAAGTAGTGCAGGCGCTGAATTTAATGGCGGCAGTGAATCCAAATATTAAAACCACCATGATTGACGGTGCTGTGTTCCCTGATGAAGTCAGCAAACGTAATATCATGGCCGTGCCAACAGTGTATTTAAATGGCCAGCAGTTCTCTCAGGGCGCTATTACGCTGACCAATATTCTGAACAAAGTCGACAGCGGTGCTGCGGCTCGTCAGGCTGAAGCGTTAAAAACTAAAGACAACTTCGACATGCTGATTGTGGGTGGTGGCCCTGCTGGTTCTGCAGCTGCTATTTATGCAGCCCGTAAAGGCCTGAACACTGGTATTGTTGCCGAGCGTTTTGGTGGCCAGGTGGCTGACACTGTAGGTATTGAGAACTTTATTTCTGTCAAAGAAACTGAAGGTCCAAAACTGGTGGCTAACTTAGAGTCTCACGTTCGTCAGTACGAAGTGGACATTATGAATAGCCAAAAAGCCGTAAAACTGGGCAAAAACGACTTGTTTGAAATCACGCTTGAAAACGGCGCTGTGCTGAAAAGTAAAAGCATAGTTTTATCTCCTGGTGCACGCTGGAGAGAGATGAACGTGCCTGGTGAAAAAGAATACCGTGGTAAAGGTGTAGCCTACTGCCCGCACTGTGATGGTCCTTTATTTAAAGGCAAAAAAGTTGCAGTGATAGGGGGGGGTAACTCAGGTATTGAAGCAGCGATTGATTTAGCTGGCATAGTGCAGCATGTCACAGTGCTGGAATTTGACAGCACATTGCGTGCAGATGCTGTGCTGATCAAAAAAGCGCAGTCTATGGGCAACATCACTATTATCACCCAGGCACAAACCACAGAAGTGCTGGGTGATGGTCAGCGCGTTGTTGGCTTGCAATACACAGACCGTACCAACGGCGAAAGCAAAACTGTTGAACTGGCCGGTATCTTTGTACAGATTGGTTTAGTGCCAAATACTGAATGGTTGCGTGGTGCTGTGGAATTAACGCCACGGGGTGAAATTATCGTCGACAGCCATGGCCAGACGTCACTCAAAGGCGTATTTGCCGCAGGTGACGCGACGAACACACCGTTCAAGCAAATCATTATTGCGATGGGTAGTGGTGCAACAGCAGCTTTAGGTGCTTTTGACTACCTGATCCGCAACTAAACTTAAAATGGGGTCAGATCACATTGTTAACTGTTAACAATGTGATCTGACCCCATTTTCTTTTATTCCTGCTTGTAAAACAAATGTGATTTAGGTTAAATGATGTGTTTGTAAAATAGATACAACAGGACGTTGAGATGTTACATCAGGGAAAGTTAAAAGACTGGGATCCCAGCAAAGGCAGTGGTTTTATTCAGCAGGATAAAGCTGGGCCTGATATTCGCATCAGCAGTAGTGGTTTTCGCAAGAAACCTGAAAAGCTGCAAGACGGCGACAGCATTTTTTTTCAGATTGAAGTTGATTCGCAAGACAAACTCAAAGCTGTATTCGCTTATAGAGCCGGACAGCATTTTGCTCCAGCACCTGCAGTGAAAAAACCAGCACTTTCATCTTTGCCGTTTCAACGAGTACTTTCTGGCTTAGTAAGCCTGTCTATTCTGGTCTGGCTGGGTTATCAATCCTGGTATTTATTTAGTGCAGAAGCGCCATTGCCTGCGGTTACATCATTTACTGAAACAGATGAGCAGCAAAGCGGCACGACTTTATTAGACAATCCGGTGTGGCCACCGATACAAGTCCAGCAAGGTTTACAATTTCAGTGTGAAGGCAAGCAACACTGCTCTGAAATGACTTCCTGTGAAGAGGCTGAGTTTTATTTAAAAAACTGCCCTAATGTGCTGATTGATGGTGACAATGATGGTCGTGCTTGTGAGAAGGATTGTGGTCACGGCTGGTTTTAACTATTCGTTCACAGCTTGATGTTTTTCAAATAAAGTTTTGCTGTAACCCACTGCAAAGTAAATCATCAGGCTATGAAACACCATCACAGCTGCATAAGTTAAAGCAGCATTGGTAAAGTGCTGTGCTGCAATAATGCCTTGTGGGCTGCTAAAGGTTAAAACCGCCTGGATCAGTGCATCACTTAAAATCAGCGCGTAAATAACCTTCTGACTTTGTTCTGTCGTTAAAAAAGCATTTTGTTTTTTACAGTAGTGATACACCAGAAAAATAGTCAGGGCAGGCAGTAACAAAACGTCCTGAATAAAACCAAGTTTGATGCTGGAGAAGTAGTTTGCTAAAGCCAAAGCCAGCAACACCAGAATTTGGATAGCAAAAAAACGGCTGATGATAAAAGACAACATAAAAAACACCTGCACTGAATGAAGATAACCAGCTTAAAGTATTGTTTGGCTATTGGCGCTTCGACTTAAGTCTAAGATGCTGTTATGGCTTGCTCAGCAGGGGATGCCGCTATCACCACCTGATTACGGCCCTGATGTTTCGCCTGATACAAAGCAACATCCGCATTTTGCAACCAGCTTTCCCAATCATTAGTATGCTGCACCGTCGCTATACCTATGGATGCAGTCAGGGCTGAACCGTCAGGCAAAGTGAGCTGATGCCAAACGGCATGACGAATTTTTTCCGCCAAATGATGTAAATCCGCCAACTGAATTTCTTTGATCAGCAACACAAACTCTTCACCGCCATAACGAAATACTGAATCCTGCTGACGGATCATTTGTTTTAACAGAGGCACCAGCTGACTCAGAATTTGATCACCAGCATGATGGCCAAAGTTATCGTTGATACGTTTGAAATGATCTAAATCCAGCAGCATTAAACCGCTGACTATGCCCTTTTGCTGAAACTGCTGGATAGCATAAGTTAATTCATCGGTCAGAGAATGCCGGGTGGCGGCTCCTGTCAGTGGATCTGTAGTGGCTAATCGCCGCAATTCCTGACGCTGCAGATGAGTGCGATAGGCAAAAATATAAGCAAAAATACTGGTAATTAAAGTAGTAGTGATAAAAGCAAGCAGCTGGAAGTTGTTGGCAAAAATGGCCGACTGTTCGGCAAAATGCAGCGATACAATAGCACTGACCATCAATAACAATAGTAATAAAGCTTTTATAGGCGCTACTAAAAAGAAAATAAACACCATCAGAGGGTAAATCCAGAACAGCACATCCTGTCCCAGTTTCATGCAGACTAATACGGCGCCAAAGCAGAACACTGCAGCCATTAAAAATCCTGGTTTTTCGGTATCGCCAGTGCGCCAGGCCATCAGAACTGACACAGTACTGACAGCGATCATCAACAAGTCCACTATACCAACCAGATAGTTACCTGTAGCCATACGATACAAAGCGTAAGGCAACAAGGTACCGCTGGCTATCACTCCAACCAGAGTAATCATCGACAGGTGGAAATCGTTTTGTAAGCGCTGTAACAAGCTTTACCTCTATCCCTGCCATTTCGTACGATGGCTTGTGTAAAAAAATGTAATTTCTTCGTCTGATCCTTACTCTGACAAAGAAAGCAGATGAAAACAACTTTATTGTTTTATCTGCTTTTTGCCACAGTATGTTCTTACTATGTAATTAGTTATTAAAACGTGAGGCTAACTGCTGCAGAGCATCCAGTTGTTGCACTATTAAAGTTTGAATACGCTCGTCTGTCAGTTGAACGTTGGCATCGAAGGTATTAGCAAAAGCATTGCAAAAAACTTCTGGCTTGTTGACCAGATGCAGATCTAAAAATACACAGACCTGGCGTAAATGATATTGAGCCCTTGAAGTCCCCATACCACCACCTGACCCCATAATAGCCGCCACTTTGCCTGCCATTAACGCATTATTAGGTTCACGCGATGCCCAATCCAGCGCGTTTTTCAGTGCTGGTGCAATAGAGTAATTGTATTCAGGACAAGCCAGCAGAAAAGCATCAGCTTTAGCAAATTGGGTGAGCAGGCGTTCAACTGCTGCCGGTTTAGTCGCAAGGTCAGAATTATAAAAAGGCACATCGGTTAAATCGGCCAGTTCAATCTGCATGCCTTGTGGTGCATGCGCCATCGCATATTCTACTAAAGCTTTGTTCGTCGACTTAGCTCGTAAGCTGCCACAAAGGGCCAGTACTTTTATCCCGCTTGCCATGATTTTTCTCCTGCCTGTTTTTGTCAATGAGACTCTGACTATAAAGAGATCCCTACACTATTTACAGAATGTAGTGTGAAAAGATCCCGTCATTAGCTTATTCCAGGCTTTGACTATAAGTCTGAACTCTGGTTTCGGGTGATTTTTTTTCATCAATCACTTCATAACTATTCATCTATCCGAACTTTTCCGGTAACTAGATTTAACTGAAATGTAAATTTTTTGAGGCTTTTTTTGAGTTGCTTTTCCATTTATTTTTCTATTTTTCGTTGCATTTTGGTGATAGGGCGATGAATTTTTATCTACTTTTTGTTGTCTCAATCGTAAGTTATTGATAAATAAGGCATGGTTAAAAAATAATCAATTGTGTCCTGCTGTTTAATTGTGTAATTAAATGTTTCTCATCCCTTAATTTCGTCTGTTCGTCTCAAAGAGGTTTAAAACTATCGGCATGGGTATAGTGTGGTTTTGTGAACAAAAAAGCTCACACACTAGATTTTAGTGATTCAAAAAATGAATAAAAATTCAGGAAATCATGATGAGAAACTTTAAAAAAAGCCTGATAGCCCTATCAGTCGCTTCACTGATGGGATTCCCGTTAATCTCTCAAGCTGAAGATATTGTTGGTAGTGTTGTCGCAGACAACTACACAGATTACAAAGTAAACGTAAAAAACACCGCAACAGGTTTAACCCGCGAAGTATCTATAGCCAGCAATGGTAACTTCCGCTTATCCTCTTTACCTACAGGTCAATACGAATTAGTCATTTCTAAAGGTGGTGTGGTCGTAGCTAAAGATACTGTAAAAGTGTCTATAGGTAAGAACACTCCTGTTAGTTTTGATTTAAGCAACAGCGAAAAAACTGAAGTGATCCAGGTCACTGGCAGCCGCGTCAGTGCCATCGATTTAACCTCTACTGACTCAGGTCTGATCATTGGTGAAATGGAGTTTGATCAGTTACCAGTTCCACGTAACTTAACAGCTGTGGCTTTATTAGCGCCGGGTACAGTACCGGGTGAAAGCCGTTTTGGTAATGTGGCATCTTTTGGTGGTGCTTCTCCTGCTGAAAATATATGTTATATCAACGGTCTTGATCTGACTGATACCAGCCAGGGTTTAGGTTGTGGTTCAGTACCATTTGAATTTTATAAAGAATTCCAGGTTAAAACCGGTGGTTTTTCTGCTGAGTATGGCCGTACTACTGGCGGCTTGATTAACAGTACAACGAAAAGTGGTACTAACGAGTGGGAATTTGCAGCTACTTTAAACCATACCCCGTCTTCATTAGCTGGTGATGGTCGTGTTTCTAAAGGCAGTGGTGGTACAGGTAATGCGTTCAGAAACACAACACTGGATGAATACTCTGCAACAGACTTTACTGTGTCTGCAGGCGGCCCGCTGATTGAAGATAAGTTATTTATTTATGCTATCGTCAACCCTCGTGATATTACAGATGACTTTGCATCACGTTCTGGTACTACTCAATACGCGCCTGATAACCAGTTTATCAAACGTGAATCCAGTGGCGGCGATAACCTGTTCTGGGGTACAAAAATTGACTGGTTAGTTACCGACCAACATACGTTAACCTTCTTTGGTTATTCAAACCGCAGCGACACTGAGTCTAACACTTACGCATTTAATGCTAACACTAACGTCGTAGGCAATCAGTTAGGTACTACCATTTTAAAACGTGGTGGTGATGTTAAGAGTATTTCCTATACAGGTAACCTGACAGACGATTTTACTGTGACTGCGATATACGGCGAAATCGAAACTGAATATACCAACGTACCAGGTAATCTGGATTGTCCTACCGTAACTGATGCCCGTGACGTACCGGACAGTGAAATCATTTCCAGTTGTGGTCCTGGCGGTAGCTTCGGTGACAATATCGACACTACAGACCAATTCCGTCTGAATGCGAAGTACATCATCGGTGATCACTTAGTCAAAGCCGGTTATGAAAAGCAAACTCGTGATACCTACCACATATCAGCTCCTATTACTGGTCACAACTGGACGTACAGAACCTTAGCGCCAAATGGCTCTATTCAGGGTAATGACGGTGCTCTGTATGTTAACAACACTGGTGCTGACTTAGACTACGTTGCGGATCGTATTTTCACCGGTGGTGGTGGTTTTACCTCTGAAGTCATAGCTATGTATGTGGAAGATGAATGGCAAGTGACAGATAACTTGCGTTTAAACATGGGTTTACGTCGCGACGAGTTTGAAAACTACGGTGTAACAGGTTTAGTGTTCTCTTCCTTTAAAACTGATGTTGCTCCACGTTTAGGTTTTAGCTTCGACCCTACAGGTGAAGGCGAATCTAAATTCTTCGGTACTTATGGCCGTTATTACCTGCCAGTACCGAACAACACCAACTACCGTGCCGCTTCTGGTATCAGCGATGCGACTACTTATTATACCTTCACTGGTTCAGACTCTACTGGTGCAGCTACAGGTTTAACACCAATAGCCGGTGCCAACTCTACGGTAGTGAACTCAGTACCTAACCCTGCAGTGCAAGCGACCTTCCAGGCGGAAGAAGCGGATCCATTTGCTAAAGATGAATACATTATTGGTTATGAAACAACCTTTAATGACCAATTATCTGGTTCGGTACGTGGTATTTTCCGTGAAGTGGTTACAGCTCTGGATGACTACTGTGGTCCTTATGCTTCTCAAGCTTCTTGTACTCTGATGAACCCAGGCCAAGATTCAACCTGGCAGTTAGATAATGACTTTGATGGCGTGATTGATCCGGATAGCCGTCGTACTTACACTGCTGCTGAACTGGGTTTACCAGAAGCGAAAAATGAGTACACAGCGATCCAGACTCAGTTGGATTACAAAGAAGAAAGAACTCGTTTAACACTTATCTATACCTGGAGCCGCAGTCACGGTAACTTTGAAGGTGCTGTTAAATCAGATATCGCTCAGGCGGATCCTGGTATTACTCAGGACTTCGACTTCCCGGCTCTGATGGATGGTGCTGATGGTTATCAGGCAAACGACCGTCGTCATGTGTTTAAAATGTTTGGTGCTTATAAGTTTACAGATGATTTCACTGTTGGCTTTAACAGCACATTAACCAGCGGCAGAGCATTAAGTGCCTTTGGTCGTGGTTATCCAACTGATGATCCATTGATCTATGGTAGCTACGGTGACACCTTCTACTTGTATGATCCTGTAGCCGATACTTACAGCAGAAACTCACGTGGTACTATGGGTCGCACTGGCTGGTCATTCAACGTCGATTTGTCAGCGAACTACAGCTTTGAAATCGGTAAAGTGGATATGAGAGCTTACATGAATATCTACAACGTGTTGGATTCTCAGGAAATTATGTCTCAGAACGAACACTACGAGACAACTCCGGGTGTACGTAACCAATACTACGGTGCTGCTTATACATGGCAAGATCCGCGTTCAGTGCAGTTTGGTATAGAAGCTCGCTTCTAATCTAATAGCACTGATAGTTTTAACTCCCTGACAAAAGTCCTGCTTCATTAGAAGTGGGGCTTTTTTTTGGATTTAAAATAAGTTTTTATTCAAAAACGGGATCATCGCCAGAATTAAAGCCTGGTGATAAACAGCACTGCGGCTGAGTTTGTTTTGAGTCAGTAAAGCGATAGCTCCACCTTTTTGTTTGATATTGGTCTGCTCAAACATTAAATCCATTACATCACCCAGTTCCTTGCCTTGTTTTAACTGCAATAAAGCTGCTGGTGGCAACATTAAACTGGCTGAGCGGGCTTTGCCTATTTTTCCCTGATGTTCAATTACCATCCAGGCGAAAGTGAAATCACCGTCTAAACCTGCTTCTATGGCCACACGGTAATCTGCCTCTAAGCATGCTAATGCCGCCACTCTGTTCATGGCACCCAATAAGGTTTCATCACTGTTCATCGGCTGGTCGGCAACACCACTGGCTACGGCTATACCTTGCACATCCAGAGTTTCATCGGGGAATACTTCAGCAAAAGCAGAGGCAACAGCCTTGATTTTTGCCGGATTGGCGGAGGCTACTTTAATGATCAACATCACAACACCTGCTTATAAACACATCAAAAATTCAGAAGACCAGATTTCAGAAAAAACAAAGGCGGCCATAGCCGCCTTCATTGTCAATTTGCAGTATTAACCTGCTAAACCCACGTAAACATGTTGTACGTCATCGTCGGCATCAATGGCTTCCAGAAAGGCTTCCACTTCAGCGCGGGCAGCATCATCCAGAGTGACAGGGTTATTTGGACGATACACCAGCTTGGCTGAGGTGACATTAAAACCAAAAGCAGGTAAAGCTTTGCTGACTGCATCCAGATCAGTAGGTTCAGTCAGAAACACGCTGTCGCCTTCTTCACCTTCTTCAAAGTCCTGTGCGCCAGCTTCAATAGCAGCCACTTCTAAATCGGCATCAGGTGTCACTGCGTGAGCGACAATTTCACCCAAGTATTTGAAGTCCCATGACACTGAACCTGAACCGCCCAACTGACCTTTACGGAACAGCACACGAATACTCTGAGCTGAACGGTTTTTGTTATCTGTTAAACATTCAACAATCACAGGTACCTGGTGCGGCGCAAAACCTTCATACACCACAGTTTCATAGTTGGCCGGGCCGTCCAGCAAACCTGCGCCTTTTTTGATAGCGCGCTCTAAAGTTTCACGTGGCATCGAGGCTTTTTTCGCTGCTTCTACTGCAACACGTAATTTAGAGTTCATATCAGGGTCAGCACCGTTACGGGCCGCAACCATGATCTCTTTGGCTAATTTAGTAAAAATACGGCCTTTGGCAGCCGAGGCGTCGGCTTTATGTTTAACTTTCCATTGAGCGCCCATTGCTTCTCTCTCGTATCTGTATCAGTAAAAATTAATGCTGGTGACCACAGTCATGGTCACAGTCGTCGTTATGTTCATCATCAAAATCGTCATCGCCGTCCTGATGCTGCATCACGCCCCAGCCATCATTGTGGCCGCTGAATTTCTTAGCGAACTTATCCAGTTCAGCTTCACGTGTGGTCACTGCTGCATGCTCTGGCACCATGGTCTGACTTACAATCAGCTCCCATTGTTCGAGGTCGTTGAAGTGTAATTCCACTTCACCTTGCAGCTCTGACGCCACTAAAGCCGCCATAGCTTTTTCTGCTTGGTCTTTGTTTTTAAACACCAGATAAAAATCGATGGCCAAAGGCTGGCTTAAATCTATTCCGGCGTCCATTAAGGCACGCAGCATATCGCCATTGCCGTCATCAGGAAATTGCATGGTCCGCTCTCCACATCAGTTAATAGGCCGACCCGGTAGGCCCAGTGCGGCAAGTGGCCGGATTATAGCAATATTCTTTAGCTGATGGGTATGGCAATCTGGTGTTGAACTTGACCCATAGCATAGATAGTTGCAGACTCAGGGGGCGTCTTTTATCAGGACATGTGCCAATGAAAGTATTTTTACCGGGTCTGCAGCTGCTTGCTGCGTTATGTATGCCAGGGGAGCTCTAATGTTACTTTATTTAGTACGTCATGCCACAGCGCAGGACAGAGCTTTGGGTATTGCGGATCCTATGCGTCATTTGGTCGACAAAGGCATTAAACAAAGTCAAAAACTGGCAGAATTTTGCAAAAAGCAGCAGTTAAAACCCCAGATACTGCTAACCAGCCCTTTAGTGCGCGCTGAACAAACTGCACTGTTACTGCATCAGCACGCCGATTGGCCACAACCACAAAAACAGGCATGGCTGATTATTGAGACTTTAGCTGAAGTACAGCGAAAAGCTTTAGCTGACTTGATGGTTCAAGGAGTTGAGTCTGTCTGTTGTGTGGGCCATGAGCCTGATATTTCTGCCTTGTTGGCACTTTTGTTAAATACGGACTCCGGGCATTTTTTTATTAAAAAAGCGTCAATGACAGCACTTGAACTCAGGCTTGATCAGGCCGTATTACTTTGGTCTTTGCCGGTGGCTTTGTTGTAACGCTCAAAGGCCAGAAGCGGGTTTTGTTCTATAGCCGCTTGTTGAATAAAAAGTTGTAACTGTGGGAAAAAACTTAGAAAGAGCTGTTCAGTTTGCTGCTGAAGTTTTGGCAATTCATCTGCAATCGCAGCGTAACGTGCAGTAAAGCGGCCACGTGACGCCATACGGCGCAGCGAATATTGAATACCTTCAAGTTCAGCGTAGTTACCAAACCAATCTTGTGCAGTGACTGCTTTAAAGGTTCTGGCCATGGAATCCGGCATCTGCGGTAAGTCATTTTGCAAGGAGCTATAGAGTTGAGTTTTGTACTCTGTAAAATCTGAATCATAAAAATGATTCCAGTATTTAATCAGGCAAAAATCAAACAACATATCCAGAGTTATAGGCGCAAAACGACGCATATCAGGGCTGAACCATAAACGGGCTGCCCTTACTTCTGAATGATGATCGGTAAACCAGTCCACAACTCTGTGGTTATATAAACCAGCCACAACAGCAGGGCTTAGCAATTCAAGCCGGGTGCCATGGTAAAAGTCGCCCAATAAATTACCAATACGGGAATCAGAGCTTGGTAAAGCGAACAGCAGATGAGCCAGATAATTCATTGCACCACGGGATTTCTGCAAAAACTGCGTCTAGTCTAAGGCAAAAAAGATGTATTTGCTGAACTAATCCGTTATAAGTAGGTGTCTTCAAATAAAGCGAAATACAAAGGGATAAGTGACATGAAACAAGGTGTTTTACTGATAGCTGTGTTGGCGCTTACCGGCTGTAGCAGCATCAGTCCACAGGAATGTCAGGTGGGTGATTGGTTTGCTATAGGTAAAACTGATGGTCAGCAAGGTATCGCCAGCAGCAAATTTCGCAGTTACCAAAAAGACTGTGCTGAACATGGTGTAGGTGCTGATTTTAAAGCCTATGAGCAAGGCCATGCGGAAGGGGTTCTGTTGTATTGCACCTATGATGCAGGCCGGGAGTTAGGTCAAAGTGGTGGTGCTTATAATAAAGTCTGTACCGGCGCTCTGGAACCTCAGTTCAGGTTAGGTTATGACCGTGGCCGTAAGTGGTATCAGGCCGAATCAGCTTTGCTGAACTTGCAGAAAACGCTGCAGCAAAATGCCGGTACTATTGATAAATTGGAACAACGCATTGACGATAACAGCAGAGAATTAACTGTGTTAAAAGACAAACAGCAGAAACAACAACTGCTGGATGAAAACCGCAATTTACAACAAGAGTTACGGCAGTTAAATCAAATGCAAGGTCAGTTACAGCGTGATTTAAAGCAGGCTGAGTTGCAGTTTAGTCTGATCCAGCAAGGTGGCTGATTCGGATGATTAACTAAGGTGAGCAAAAAATGAAGCTTTTTTGTAGTCTGATGCTGAGTGTTCCGTTGCTGGTGTGTGCTGCACCACAGGATTTTGTCTGGACTACAGAAAAACTGCTGATAGCCGGGCAGCGCAGTCGTTTACCTCATCAACCACAATGGCCTGCCAAACAGGCTGATTTGATTGCGTACAGCATGACGGGCGTGGTGCCGCAGGGCGTGAATTGTCAGTTGGAAATTAAACTCCAGGAAGAGCTACTGCTTAGCTTGCCCTGTACTAAACGTTATGTGTTGGAGCGGCCTTTGCGTATTACGCCAGGCATGAGACTGGAGCTGTATTTACACAATACCAATCTATTTAGCCCTGGTGAAGAAGTGGTGCTGCGCAACAGAGTATCACTCGAGGTTGCTAAGTAGTTCAGCCTGCTTTTGCGTTTTGGCTGACCCAGGATTGAGCCACACCAGAAGCTAAAATCAGCAGCGCACCCAGCCATTGTATGGACGACATTGGTTCAGCAAATAATAACCATGCCGTAATAATCACCACAACAGGTTCTAAGTAAGCCAAGGTACCAAAGACCCGTGTTGGTAAATGTTGAATGGCCTGCAAAGCAAATATCAGAGCTAAAAATCCAGGAAATATACCTGCAACAATAAGCCAGACCCATTGATCGTCTTCAGGCCAGGACTGATCCAGCATCAAAGGCAAAACACACAAAGAACCTACCAGCAACTGATAAAAGCTTTTGTGATACAAAGGCACAGTATCTGGCACTTTTTTATTCAGCAATATAAAGGCAGTGTAGGTGAGTAAAGATGACAGCGCGTACCAAAGTCCTTGTTGTTGTTCAATGCGGCTATCGATCTTAAATTCCTGCAGCATAGCAAAACCAAAAAATGCCAATACAATCAACAATAAAGTGCGGCTTGTTAAACGCTCGGCAAACAAGAAGTGGGCAATAATGGCCGATAACGCCGGCGCCAGATACACCAGCAAAATAGCCAAAGTCAGTGATATTGTCTGAATAGCGGATAAAAAGCATAAAATAAAACTGGCCAGCAATACACCATTCAGCAGGACTAAAGCGGGTGGTTTTCCAGCTACTAATCGCAGCTGTCCCGTAAGCGCTAAATACAAGGCCAGAATCAAAGCACCTAAACCTAAGCGGTAAAAGGTCAGGCTGGCCGGGTCTACAGCACTGTAACGGGCGATCACACCAATAGTGCCCATCATAGCTGCAGCTAAAGCGGCCATATAAAAATAGCGGTATGAAGATGATAAAAGCATGCAATGGCCAGTTCTTGACGCACAAATCAGCCGATCACTTTAGCTAGCTACTGCTGACAATTCAAGCTGTGACTGCTATGCAGTTTTGCGGTGGAGGAATAGTGCATTGCTCTGATAACAATAAATTTTTCGATTTTTTTTGTACTAACCAAAGCTGCTGCCTATAGTTAAAAACGGTACCAATTCAGCTTATATGTGCAGCAACGGAGTGTGTGGTTATGTTTGGTTTAAATTCAAATTCGGACAATATCGTCAACGCCATTAATACAACTCAGGCTGTTATTCAGTTTTCGCTGGATGGACGGATAGAGCATGCCAATGAAAATTTTCTCAATTTGATGGGTTATCAATTACAAGAAGTACAAGGGAAGCACCACAGTATTTTTGTTGAGCCTGGTACAGCCAATTCAGCGGCCTATCAACAGTTTTGGGCTGACTTGCGTTCAGGTCAATCTCAAACGGCTGAATTTAAACGTATTGCTAAAAGTGGTAAAGAAGTCTGGATCCAGGCGTCTTACACCCCAATTATGAAAAATGGCAAAGTACATAAAGTGATCAAATTTGCATCCGACGTGACGGAGCAAGTGGCCAGGCAAGCCAATTTTGAATCTCAGTTGCAGGCCATTCACAGAGCTCAGGCTGTGATTGAATTTGATTTGGAAGGAAAGATTTTATTTGCTAACCCTAACTTTCTGAATTTAATGGGGTATAGCCTAAAAGAAGTGACAGGGCAGCATCATCGTATTTTTGTTGACCCTAAAGAAGCTGCATCGAACAGTTATAGTGATTTCTGGCGTCGTTTACGAGAAGGAACCTATCAGACGGCTGAATACAAAAGGTTGACTAAAAGTGGTCAGGAGGTGTGGATCCACGCCACCTACAATCCTATTAAAGGGCCTGACGGTAACGTGCTGAAAATAGTCAAGTTTGCTAACGATATCAGCCATGAAGTGGAGCAAAAAAAAGAGTTTCGTTTGCTTTCAATGGTAGCTAATGAAACTGACAATGCGGTACTGATATCCGATGCAGACAGACATATTCAGTATGTGAATAAAGGTTTTAGCCAGATGACAGGTTATGTGCAACATGAAGTCTTGGGACACAGAGCCCGGGAGTTTCTGGTAGGTCCTAAAACCGATCTTGTGACTAAAGAACGGATTGAAGCTGAATTAAATGCGCCACGGGCTTTTTATGATGAAATTGAAATTCATCGGAAAGACGGTTCGTCTTTATGGATCTCTGTCACCAGTAACCCGGTGTACGATGAACAGGGTCAGCATAGCAATTACATTGCGATTTTAGCTGATATCAGTAAAGTGAAATCTTCCGCTTTGGAATATCAAACCCGTTTTCAGGCGATCAGCCAGTCAAATCTGATGCTGGAGTGGAATAACGCCGGGCAGCTGATGGATATCAATGATTATCCGCAGCGCCAGTTTAAACTCAATAACGAGCAATTCAGTCGTGCTGTGGCCGATTGGCGCAGTTTTTTAAATCAGGAGCAGGCGGCTAAAGTATTGGCTGGGCAGAGTGTGCTAGCGGATATTCATATACAGGCCAATGGTAAGCAATTGGGTATTGCAGCTACCTTTTGTGCCGTCAGAGATACCTACGGCGAATTGCAGAAAATTATTATGTTTGGTGCTGATATTTCAGAACGTCTACTGGTGGTACAAACCAGTGATTCAGTGATGTCTGAACTGGTGAGTTCAGGCCAGAGTATTAATAATATGGTGTCCTCTATTAATTCCATTGCCGATCAAACGAATTTGTTGGCGTTAAACGCTGCTATTGAAGCCGCGAGGGCGGGGGAAGCGGGGAGGGGGTTTTCTGTGGTAGCAGATGAAGTGCGGCATCTGGCGTCTAAAGCCAGTGCTTCAGCCAGTGAGATCAATTCAGTAGTAGGAAAAAATCAGTCGTTACTCAATAGCTTATCTGAGACCTTAAACAAACTGAATAAAAGGGATTAACCACAAACTAATTCGGGTCAGAGTAAAATTAAACTCTTGGTTTAATTTTACTCTGACCCGAATTAAATTTTTTGCGGAGATTAAGGCAAATCAAACCATAAGGCTTTAACCGGGCCTTGAGTGGCTAAGGCTTTCAGTTCAGTTTGTTTACTGATTTTTGCACCATCACCAGCTTGCATTGTAGTGCCGTTTAACTCTAATTCGCCTGTAATTAAATGCAGGTAGAAATTACGTTTAGCAGCCACTGGCAACTCAATGACATCATGTTCACTTAACAACAGTTGCGATAAATAGGCATCCTGTTTGATCTGTAAGGTGCCGTCACGACCGTCCGGTGATATCACCAAAGTTAAGCCAGGTTCAGCTTTAAAGTCTTTTTGCTGATAACCTGGTACGCCGCCAAATTGATTCGGCTGGATCCAGATCTGCAAAAACTTTAAGTTGTCTTTATCACTGGCGTTAAATTCGCTGTGATAAATACCTTTACCTGCACTCATCAGCTGGAATTCGCCTGCTGGTAACGTTTTTACATTACCGGCTGAGTCTTTGTGAGCAATTTGCCCTTCCAGCACATAACTGATGATTTCCATGTCCTGATGACCATGGGTATCAAAGCCCGCAGCTGCATCTACTTCGTCATCGTTAATCACTCTAAGCGCTGAGAACCCCATATGAGCCGGGTCGTAATAACGGCCAAACGAGAAGCTGTGCTTGCTTTTTAACCAGCCGAAAGCGGCTACGCCACGGTCGGCAGAGCGTCTTAATTCAATCATTTTTATACTCCGGCAGACTCTCTCTGTGGTAGAGAGAGTCTCTTTGAGTGGATTATTAGTTCAGTTTCTTCGCGATGATGGCGTCGATTGAAGCTTTACCTGCACCGCTGAACAGCAGAGATACGCTGGCCGCTAACAGGGCTAAAGCAAATTCATAACCGTTGGTGCTCATAAAGAAACCGTTAGCGAAGTGTACTTTAAAGATGGCCACTAACATGGCGATAATTAAAGTCACTGCGGCAGGGCGGGTCAAAACACCAAATACCAAGGCCAGACCACCAAAAAACTCAGCTGCACCAGCTAAAAACGCCATCAGTACACCCGGAGCCAAGCCTATGCTTTCCATCCAGCCGCCAGTGCCTTCTAGGCCATAGCCACCAAACCAGCCAAATAATTTCTGAGCACCGTGTGCAGCAAAAATAATACCTACTGGAACTCGTAAAGCTAAAGCGCCAAAACCTGCGTTAGTAGCAAAAATTTTCTGTAAAGTTGCTTTGTTCATACTATTTACCTTTAAATAAATTGACCGTTAATTAGGATTGTCAGACTGCTTTAAACCGCTTGTCAGTTCCGATGTGTGTACTTTAGAACGGCTTGCATTTTTAAAAAAGCGGAATAAACTGAGTTAAATATTCAAAATATTTGAACATCACTCCGTAAAGGATCCACACTAAGGTTTTTATGGCTAATCATCCTATTTTGACGCTGGACGCTTTACGCGCCATGGACGCTATCGACCGCAAGGGCAGTTTTGCTGCAGCCGCTGAACACTTATATAAAGTGCCTTCAGCCTTAAGCTATACCATAGCGAAACTGGAGGCTGATCTGGATGTGCAGCTATTTGATCGTTCTAAACAAAAAGCCCAGCTGACACCAGCAGGTCAGCTGTTATTGCAGCAGGGCCGTGAGTTATTGCAAGCCGCCAGCCGGTTGCAGGATGCGATTAAGCAAGTGGATACTGGTTGGGAAACCCAGTTTGTCATTGCCAAAGACAGCATAGTGCCGTATCCGCCTGTGCTGAGTTTGATTAATGAATTTATGCTGCTTGGCAAAATGACCGAAGTCAGTATGCGTGAAGAGGTTTTGGGCGGCGGCTGGGAGGCATTGGAAACAGGCCGGGCGCAAATTGCGGTAGGAGTCTCGGCCGATATGCCCAAAGGTAAATACGAGTTGGTGCCTATAGGCGAAGTGGAATTTGTCTTTGCGTTATCACCTTTGCATGAACTGGCTAATATTAACCGCCAGATTGATTTAGCTGATGTAGAGCAGGAAACGGCGATAGTGGTTTCAGACTCAGCTTTAGATGCACCTAAACGCAGTACAGGTTTATTTACTACCCGCCGTGTGCTGCGGGTCAGTTCAATGCAGGCCAAAATTGCCGCTCAGGTGCAGGGCTTAGGGGTTGGGTTTTTGCCTAAACATTTGATCCGGGACGAGCTGGCCAGAGGTTTATTAATCGCCAAAAAAACCAGCATTCCGAGGGATAAATCCATGTTGTATCTGGCCTGGCAAAAACAAGGTCAGGGTAAAGCATTGCAATGGTTTAGCGAAGCTTTCAGCCAGTATCCATGGGCGCCAGTCTGGACGGAGTAAAGAGTGAAAAAACTTCAGCCAAAACAGCAGATTTTTACTGTATTTCAATAGATTGATTGGTTAAAGTAGCGCCAATTTTACTGCCGGGTAAGAAGGGCCACCACCTTATGTTATTAACTTTGGTCATTTGTTATTGGGTGTTTTCTGTAGCGCTGGGTTTGTGGGCAGCGCTTAGAGTAAAAAACACCCGCGATTTTGCTGTTGCAGGCCGGCATTTACCTTTTTATATGGTGACCGCCACAGTTTTTGCTACCTGGTTTGGCAGTGAAGCTGTGCTGGGTATTCCCGCTACTTTTATTGACGGCAATTTACGTGACATAGTAGCTGATCCTTTTGGGGCTGCACTTTGTTTAATTCTGGTCGGGGTGTTTTTTGCTGCGCCTTTGTACCGGATGAAACTGCTGACTATTGGTGACTTTTATAAAAGACGCTACGGCCGTTCTGTTGAAGTGCTGACGACTTTAGCCATAGTTTTGTCCTATCTGGGCTGGGTCGGCGCTCAACTTACTGCTTTGGGTCTGGTGTTTAATGTGGTTTCAGACGGTGCTATCAGCATGACAGCTGGTATGTGGATTGGCGCTGGCAGTATTCTGATTTACACCCTTTTTGGTGGTATGTGGGCTGTAGCTATTACCGATCTGGTGCAGATGGTGGTGATAGTGCTTGGGCTTTTATATATAGGCGGCGAAGTGTCGGATATGGTCGGTGGTGTGTCTGTGGTGGTGAACCATGCGGCTGCGGCTGGCAAATTGGAGTTTTGGCCTGAAGCTGATCTTAAAGCCATGATCGCTTTTATGGCAGCAGCTTGTACCATGATGTTAGGCTCTATGCCACAGCAGGATGTATTTCAGCGGGTGCAGTCGGCTAAGTCGGAAAAAATCGCAGTCTGGGGTTCTATCCTTGGTGGCTCTTTGTATTTCCTCTTTGCTTTTATTCCGCTTTTTATTGGTTACGCCGCCACTATAGTAGCGCCGGATATGGTGAAAAACCTGATGGCGTCAGACTCGCAGATGATCCTGCCACAATTGGTATTACAACATATGCCATTGATTGCTCAGGTGATCTTTTTTGGTGCTTTGTTATCCGCCATTAAGGGGTGTGCGTCTGCGACCTTGCTGGCACCTTCGGTGTCTTTTGCCGAAAACATCCTCAAACCTCTGTTGCCACCTCTGGAAGATAAACAATTATTGCGGCTGATGCAGGCTGTAACCCTGGTGTTTGCCGCTTGTACTCTGGCTTATGCACTGAATAGCGAATCCACCATTTTTGGCATGGTGGAAGATGCCTATCAGGTGACTTTAGTCGCTGCTTTTGTACCGCTGGCTTTTGGTGTGTACTGGCGTAAAGCCACCAATCAGGGCGCTTTAATGGCGATCGCTTTTGGTGTCAGCACCTGGTTAGGTATTATTTTCTTAGGCCCTGAAGACCCTTATGTGCCCGCTCAGTTCGCCGGATTACTGGCAAGTATTGCCGGTATGTTGATTGGTTCACTGATGCCTCAGTACCTTGAGCACGATCAGGCTGTGCATGACAAATTACACAGAGGTGAAATGGCGCACACAGGGCAGGAGCATGTCTGACTTTCTGGATCAGATTAAAGCTGTTGTCTTTGATTTAGACGGCACGTTAGTCGATTCGCAGCTTGATTTTAGCGAGCTGCGTCGTCGTCTGGGCTGGTCTGAACACACCCTTATCCTCGAGCATTTAGCTACCTTAAGCTGCGCTATTGAGAAACAACAAGCCGCGCAGATTATTGTCGATTTTGAACTGGAAGGCGCGCGCAAAGCAAGTTGGATGCCCAATGCGGATCTACTGTTGCAGCAGCTCAACCACAGACAAATGCCTATGGCGATTTTGACCCGCAATATGCGTCAGGCTACAGAGCTTTGTATGCAGGCATTGAATATACCTATTGATTTGGTACTCACCCGCGACGATGCGCCAGCTAAACCTCAACCTGAAGGTTTATGGCTAATAGCCGAACGTTTAGGCGTGGCGCCCAACGAAATGCTTTATGTCGGCGATTATCTGTTTGATATCCAAACCGCCCGTAATGCCGGCGCTTATTGCTGTTTATACCGTTATGGCGATAACCATATTTACGCTGAGCAAGCCGATTTAGTGATCGACGATTTATTGGATTTGTTAGTGCATTTGCAAAAATAAGATTTTGCCTACTTATTTAAATCTCTTTATCCAGTACCTTCGGCAGGCGGCGGTGTTTTTCTTTGGCTTCTTTAATAGCGTCACTAAAAGCGGATGCCAGAATGCCTGTAGGTACTGCAATCATGCAAATTCCCGTGACTGCGGTAATGCCCGCTAAAACACGACCAAGCACAGTGATAGGGTAAACATCGCCATAACCTACAGTAGTTAAAGTAGCTACAGCCCACCAGGTTGCCCGCGGGATAGAGCCAAAAGCTTCTGGCTGAATATCACCTTCGACTAAATACAGGCAAGTGGCGGCAAACAGCAAAATAATCAGACCAAAAATACCACTGACCAGCAGTTCATAAGTACGGCTGCGAATGGCTTCGGCTATACATTCCAATGCTGTCGAAAAACGCCCAAGGCGTGCTAAGCGCACTACACGTATTAATAACACCAGACGTAAAATCACGCCGCCATTACCCAGATAAAGCGAAAAGGCAACAAAGATCGCCAGTAAGTCGGCCAAAGCAAAAAAGGAAAAGAAATGCTGCCAGCGACTTTTTATCGAATCGTTTTCAATGCAAGTCCAAAGCCTTGCCAGATACTCCAGCAAAAACAGTGAACCTAAAGCCAGCTCTGTGTAACGAAACCAATGTTCGTGCCCTTTGCTGATGTTGGGTTCTGTCTGAATAATAGCCAGCAGAATACCTGCAAGAATCACCAGTGCTATGGCTATATTAAGCGGAGACATACCGCGGCCTGAATACAACACAGGGTCTAGCTGATGCGCCAGACGGGAGCGGAGTTGATGTAACAGACTTTGATCGTGCATAACACACCAGATTGAAAAGCTTTGGTTAATTGTCTCGGCAAGAGCTTGATATAGCAAGGTTATCTTTAACGTCGCTGTTAAAAACCTGTCAGCACCTGATCCAAAGTCCCCTGGCTGTGCTGTGACAAGGCTTGTTGCCGTTCCTGCTCAGTTAAAATGCCGACAAAAGGTGTACGGCGGCGTAACTTACGCAAATAGGGGCTGTCTTCTGTGATGCCTTCATAAAATTGTTCTGCTTTGGAATATAGTTCTAACACGGAAAGCCAGTGTAAATAAGCCCCATAACCCAGCTGGCCGTTCTCACGACGTTCTTCCAGCTTGGCTTTGACCTGCTCCAATAACGCTGGCTCTGCTAATAGTTTGGCTGCAATAGCCTGATGCAGCACCAAAATTTGCCGGTCGATATTTTCATCTTGAATACCGGTTTTCTTCACTCTGTAGGGTCTGTCTCTTTTATTACTTTTAGCTGTCCACATGGTTTGTATTCGTTCGGATGAAAATTAGTGAAATTCTCTGGAGTAAGATCTGAGTGATCCTAATAAAGGCGTCAGGTCGGTTAAACGACCGGCGATAATATGAATCACACCGTCTTTTTTCTCCAAAATGCCGTTAACCTTCAATAGTTTAGATTTTAAATAAGCCTGACGCTGCGCCGAAGCTGTGGCCGACCAGACCACTAAATTGCTAAAACCTGTGCCATCTTCCAGTGTAATAAAAGTCACACCAGAGGCAGTGCCAGGGCTTTGTCGTGCCGTCACTAAACCTATTACAGTCACCACCGACTTATGGTTCAGTGCAGTAAGCTCTGCCGCCTGGGCAAATTTACCCAGTACTCCTTGTTGTTTTAATAACTGCACCGGATGAGTACGTAAGCTCAAGCCTGTACTTTGATAATCTTCCACCACTTCAGCCAGTTCTGAAGGCAGAGGCAACTGGTAGTGCGTCTGATAAGGTTCGGCAGCCAGTAAAGGTAATTTATGCTGTTGATCCAGCAGCTGCCAGCGGGCCTGATAGCGTTGTCCCGACAGTTGTTGCAAGGCATTAGCACTGGCAAGAGCCGTTAAATCGCCATCACTCAGACCAGACTGTGCCACTTCAGCAAGTTGCTGATAACCGCCCTCTTGCCTGTGTTTTAACAACAGCAGAGCACCTTGCTGGCTTAAGCCTTTGACCAGTCGCAGCCCTAAACGGATCGCAAAACCGGAATTTGCTGTGGACGCCTTAGTTGTTAAAGAGACGGGCAGCATTAAATGATCCCAATCGGATTGATTAACACACACAGGCAGCACTTCGACATCATGTTGCCTCGCATCCTGAATCAACTGACTGGGTGCATAAAACCCCATAGGCTGGCTGTTTAATAAGGCCACATAAAAAGCCACAGGGTAATAATGTTTTAAATAGGCCGAGACATAAGCCAGCACAGCAAAACTGGCCGAATGCGATTCAGGAAAACCATATTCACCAAAACCACAAATTTGCTGATAAATGCGTTCGGCAAATTCTTGCTGATAGCCTCTGCTTAACATGCCATCGATCAGTTTTTGTTTAAATTGGATCAGCTCGCCGGTTTTTTTCCAACTGGCCATAGCACGGCGCAGCTGATCGGCTTCACCGCCACTAAAGCCCGCTGCGACCATCGCCAGTTTAATCACCTGCTCCTGAAAAATAGGCACACCTAAAGTACGTTCCAACACTTGTTGTACTGCTGGGGAAGGGTAAGACACGGCTTCTTCGCCATGGCGACGTTTTAAATAAGGATGCACCATATCGCCCTGAATAGGACCTGGCCGCACTATGGCTATCTGGATCACTAAGTCGTAATAGGTCTTTGGGCGAAGCCGTGGCAACATCGACATTTGGGCCCGTGATTCAATCTGAAATAAACCTATAGTGTCGGCTTTTTGAATGGCCTCATACACCTTGGGATCGTCACCTGCTTTGGTAATGGCCGCTATGCTTAACTCTGTGTTCTGGTAACGCCTGACTAAATCAAAAGCCTTACGAATGGCGCTCAGCATGCCTAAAGCCAACA
>JAHIWM010000111.1 GCA_018815765.1 Gammaproteobacteria bacterium
GAGGGTAAAGCAACGCAGCAAAAAGCAGTAAAGATCCAGAGTGCTAAGTGCTTCATTTTGTGTCCTTTTCAGTAGTTTTTTGAAGACTTACTATATACCCAAGTAACTTCAAGATACAGAATTCAGCGGGAGATAAAAGCGCTTTAGGCAAGGCAGCTGTTGGAAGCTTTAGTGGTTCTAAAGCGACAGTATCGAACACAAAATGGAGTTTGATAACCCGTTTTAGTCAGCGCTCAGGCTGATGGTTTGAAAACAACCTTCAGCTAAATCGGCGAGGCTAAACTCCGCCAGTTGAATACGTTTGAGTTGCAGCACTTTAAAGCCCTGGCTGCGGCACATATAGCGGATTTGTCGGTTTAAGCCCTGGGTCAGCACAATTTCAAAGCTATCTGAGCTCAATTGGGTCACCTGACAAGGACGGGATTGATAGCTATAAGGGCCGACTGTCCAACTGACTCCGGACGCCAGTTGCTCTAAAGCCTGAGTCGTCAGTGCTTTATCTACCGTCACCTGATAGGTTTTTTCATGGTAAAAATCAGGATGCAACAAACGCTGGGCCAGTTCGCCATCATTGGTTAATAGTACTAAACCACAAGAGTCTTTATCCAGTCGTCCAACCGGAAATAGCCGCATAGGGAATTGCTGCAGCAGATGGTACAGGCTGTCGGCTTTTTCAGGATTGAGGTTGCAGTCTATGCCGACAGGTTTGTGGTACAAAACATAATGTTTTTCAGTGGATGCATTGAAAGGCTGTCCGTCGACCAGAATAAGGTCGTCAGAATCGACATGATCAATAGGATTGGCGGGGCGGTGATTCACCAAAACCCGGCCTTCGTCAATCAGCCTCGATGCGGCTCGTCTTGAACAAAGGCCATGGTCGGCCAGGTATTTGGCTAAACGAATTTTCATCCGCCTTTTACCTTATATACCGATAAAAAGCTTAAGCCGCTGTGGTGGCTTTAGGCTTGGGTTTAAAACGACGACGTTGACCGTTGCCGTTGTTGTGTTCAGCCGCAGGTGTGGCCATATGACCGGCTGCCTGAGTTTGAATACCTGGTGTTTTTGGGGCTTCAAAGCGGCGTGGCGGCTTTGGCGCTTGCGCTGTTTTTTGGCCTTGACCTTGACCAGGCTTTTGACCTGAGGCTGGTTTTTGTCCGCCATTGGCTCTTGGTTTATTGCTGTTCGCGCTTTCACCTTGTGGTTTACGCACAGGACGAGGAGGGCGTGGAGCTTTGGCAATAGCAGTGACAGCATCCGGTAACGGATCCGGATTCATGCTCTGGCTTGGCAGTTTAATACCAATCAAACGCTCAACTTGTCTTAACTGTGGAACTTCATCAGGAGCCACAAAAGAGACGGCTAAACCAGATTTACCGGCACGACCAGTACGACCTATACGGTGCACGTAATCGGCAGGTGAACGTGGTAATGCAAAGTTCACTACATAAGGCAGCTGGGAAATATCAATACCACGGGCAGCAACGTCGGTCGCTACTAACACCTGTAGCTCGTTGGCTTTAAAGTCAGCCAAAGCTTTAGTGCGGGCGTTCTGGCTTTTATTGCCATGCAAAGCTGCAGATGGAATACCAGCAAAGGTCAGCTGTTCGCTTAAACGGTTGGCTTCGTGTTTGGTTGGCATAAATACCAGCACCTGTTGCCATTTGTTTTCAGTAATTAACTGACATAAAGCGGCGGTTTTCTGGCCTTTCCCCAGCAAGTACACCTGCTGTTCAATTTTCTCGACTGTGGTATTTTCCGGTGTAACCTGGATCATCAGCGGGTTTTGCAGCAAGCCCTGAGTTAAGCCTTTAATTTCATTACTGAAGGTGGCTGAAAACAGCAGGTTTTGACGTACTTTTGGCAGCAAGGCCAGAATTTTTTTCAAATCGCGGATAAAGCCCATATCCAACATACGGTCGGCTTCGTCCAGAACCAGCATCTGCACCTGGTCCAGCTTTAATGCGTTTTGACTTAACAGATCCAATAAACGGCCTGGAGTGGCGGTTAAAATATCCACACCACCACGTAAAGCCATCATTTGTGGGTTAATGCTCACGCCACCAAAGACGACATGGTGTTTTAGTTTTGGGCTTAACTCTTTACCGTACTTCTGAATTTGTTCTTCAATCTGCGCCGCCAGTTCACGGGTCGGCGTTAAAATCAGCGCTTTGACCGGACGAGGTTTCTGGATTGGCTGTGCTGATAAAATTTGTAATATAGGTAATACAAAGCTGGCAGTTTTGCCTGTGCCGGTTTGAGCGGCAGCCAACAGATCACGGCGCTGTAACACAGCTGGGATGGCCTGTTGTTGAATAGGGGTAGGTTGGGTATAACCGGCCTGATGTACGGCCTCAACCAAAGCAGGGTTTAAACCCAAAGCAGAAAATGACATTAAATTTCTCAAATAAAAGCGCGAACCCCAATTGGCCCACGCAAAAAGCCGCGCATTGTAACGGTAAAGCATTGGCGCGACCAGCGCTATTGTTGGTTTTTTGTGCAGTTTGGTGAATTGAGAGTAAAAATGGGGTCAGATCACATTATTTGTTGGGCAAATAATGTGATCTGACCCCATTTTTAACCAAAACGAAGAGATGCCAGTTTACTTAAACCCATAGCAACAGAACCAAATTGATCACCTCGGATCACTGGCACATCAGGCAGTAACTGCTGCAGCATTTGTTGTACGCCAGGCACTGCAGAAGCGCCACCTGTGACAAAAATACTGTCTGGTTTTACGCCTGCGCTGTGTAAACACTGCTGAATAAGCTTACTGATACCGGATAACTCCTGATACAAAGCATCCATCAGCTGTTGTTGCGACAGGTTTTGCAAAAGGCCCTGATCAATACGGTCCAGCAATACATCCACTGCTGCATGTTCAGTCAGTCCGATTTTAGCTTGCTCAGCTTTTTGATTCAGGTAATAACTTAAATGCTGCTGATACAGCTGCACAAAGCGGTTTAACAGTTGCGGTTCAGCCGCCAAATCTTTTAAATCCAGCAGTTCATCATAGGTTTTTTCAGCGTAAAACCGCTCCTGTGCATGAATATCGATAATATTCACCGCATCGCTGAACAGCGCGCCAGGTAATGGTTTGCCATCAAGCGCCAGACTCTGGCGGCCAAAGAGTTTCATCAAACCATAAATGGTCAGTTTGATATCCATATCTACACCACCAATACGTTTACCGCTGTGGCCTAATAAATCACTACTACGATCAAACTTCTGGCTGTGCTCTGGCCCCAAACGGATCAGGCTGATATCGCTGGTACCACCACCAATATCCACCACCAGCACCAGTTGCTCCTGGGTTAAATGCCGCTCGTATTCAATAGCTGCAGCGACCGGCTCATAGGCAAAATCGACTTCTTTAAAACCAACCCGGCTTGCGGCCTGATTTAAAATTGCCAAAGCCCGTTCATCGCCTAAGGCTAAATCTATGCCCTGAAAATGGATAGGGCGGCCAATCAGTACCCGTTCAACCTGATGATCTAATTTCTGCTCTGCACCTTGTTTAATCCGGCCTAACAATAAAGTGGCTACCTGAGTATAAATTTCAGTCTGAGCTGGCGTTAAACGGCTGCCCAACATCGACTTAGGCGAGCGGATAAACACACCACCTAAGGGATCCATGCTGTAGCGTTCGTGCGCGGCTTTGCCGACCAGCACAGTGCTTTTTTGCGCTAATAAACGGGTCAGACTAGCTGACAGGTATGCGTCTTCGTCGTCCGGATCACGCTGGCGTTCGATATACAAAGCTGAGCTTAAATACCTGCTGCCGTCCTGCTCCAAAGCTAATAAATGCGGCTGTTGGTCCAGCATAAAACCAGCGGCACAGTTGGATGTACCAAAATCAACAGCAAGATAAGGAGCAGACATAAGATCACCTGTCAGAAAAAAGGGCGGCGAGTATAGCTTTAATCATCAGGCTTGTCAGGCTGCAGAGGCAGGATTTTGGCCTCGCCTGCGGGTTGCCTTAGTACCTGTAGCAAAAATGCTATGGCATGAGGGGATTGGTAGGAGTTGTGGTTCGACGGCACAATAATTTCCTGCACAGCTTTGGCCTGATGAGCGCTGAAAAAAGGCACCACGCCATCACTGATTTGACTGCAGCTTTTTTCGTCCTTGCAGCATAAAGCGCCATCGCTACCTACTATAGAATACACAGGTCGTTGGTATTCAAGCTTATTTAAGCCCTGCAACAGTGGATGACGAGGCGATAACACCTGGACTGAATGTGGACCGCCTCCGCCATTAAGGTATTCACGCATCGGCAAAGTGATTTTGTCCGGCCCCAGTTTCAGGATAAAGTTACTCATCAGCAGAGTGAAGTTTTTGGGTAAGTTAATAAACCAGCTGGCTACTTTAGCCAAAACAGATTCCGATGTCTCTGAACCGCCATGGGGTGTGTCCATAAACACCACTTTGTCGATATAAGGTCTGGCCTTGAAGATAAAAATATCCTGAATTTTATCCAGTTCTTTTTGTGCATAACCTATCTGTTCAGGCCGTTCTGTAAAACTGATGTCCCACAATACATAATCTGTGTTTTGGATCAGAGTTTTACTGATAATACCGCCCATACTGTGACCAACCACCAGCATCTGATCCAGCTCCTTGGTGCCTCCGTCAGCTTTGAGCATGTGATGCAACTCATCCAGCTTTTTACGGATACGCATTGAATTGTAAAAGGGGGGAGGACCGGACGGGTAAAAGGCATGCCAAATCTGATAGCGCTGTTTGAGTTCTTCATCCTGCAGCACCGCCATTGTTAATTCATAGCCAATCAAAGGACTGGAGTTTAAGCCGTGGATCATCAGCAGAGGTTGTTTGTTTTTTTGCAGCGGCGTTATGCTGTAAATACCTAATTTATTGTCAGCCAGTTCTGCATTAAATAAGCCAGGCAGTTCTAAATCGGCCAGTTTAGCTTGCTGCATCAACCATAAATAACTGCTGGCCGCGTCATACAGTAGTGGGTAAGAGGCTGAAGCAAATTTTAATTCTGCAGCCCCTTGCATCAGATGCCCCTGCAATGTCAGTTGAATTTGCAGGTCTTTGTTAAACTTCAGCTCTTTAAGGCTAACAGTGACAGAGCGGAAAATGCCTTCTGGCGGGTAGTTTTTATCCCAGCCTGTGCCGGTGTTTTCCCGCGCAGCCACCAGACTGACACCTAAACCAGTTCCTTTTATTTTTTGGTGATGACTTTTAATGGCTTGAAAATCACTGGCCAGTACAAAGTTTTCAAAGGGCAAACCTGTTTCATCCAAAGGTGGCTCCAGTACGATACGAAGCGCAGGATGGCGGTATTTTTGTTTGGGTAGCATCAGTTGTAAAAAGCTGGTCAGGCTTTGATTGTATAAGGTGGTGGCTTGTTGTAATTGCTCGCCGGTTAGATGGGAAGAAGATAACCAAAACTGGGCACAACTTAGTTGTAACAAGCTCTTATTTGCAGTTTCATCCGGCAAGCTCAATAAATCCGGGCAATACAGCGCCAGGTCTTTCGAGTCCATTTGTTGCATACGTGCATATTGGTAGCCAAAGAGCTGATTTGCTTCCAGCGCTCTTTTGGTTGAGGGCAGCAGTTTTAAAAAGTGTGGGCTGGTGCAGCCGGTAAGCAGAAACAGGCAGAGCAAAAACAAGCTGATAGTTTTAAGCAGTGCTTGCACCTGTAGCTCCTGTTGAACTCTGAATATAGCTTTAGTCTGTCAGATTTTTTAGTCCGACACCAAACAAAATTTATATTAAAAATCAGTCACTCAGCTATAGTATGGGCACTAATAATCAGTATTTGAACTTTTTTATTTTTGGATTTAAACCTTTTGCAGCAGTGCGTGCGACTAACCAGATAACAACAGCAATAAAACAACAGGAATGGAATGTTAAGGTCTGACTTTCCGGCACAAAGCCCGCCAGAACAAAGCGTGCGCCCCATGGATGATCTGGTGTCTTTGTCACAACGAGGCGATCGCACGGCGTTCAGGCAATTGTATCAGCAGCATTCTGGCCGGGTTTATGCGGTGTGTGTACGTTTGCTCGCCGATCGCAGCAAAGCTGAAGATGCTTGTCAGGAAGTCTTTGTGAAGGTGTGGCAACAATTAACTTTGTTTCGGGGTGACAGTAGTTTCAGCACCTGGCTGCACAGCATAGCAACCCGCACTGCCATAGATTTATGGCGTCAGGATAAGTTGCTGCGACTGGCGACAGAAGAACTACCTGAAATTGCAGGAGAGGAATTAGGTCAGAGCCGGGAATTAGAGCAGTTGATTTTACGCTTGCCCCACCAAGCAAGAGCCGTGTTTGTGCTGTTTGCTTTAGAAGGCTACCAGCATCAGGAAATTGCAGAACTGCTTGGTATAGCCGAAGGCAGTTCGAAATCGCAGTATCACAGAGCACGGCAGTTATTACGGGAGTGGTTAGATGAAAACTGAACATGAATTAGATGCCTTAATCGCTGGACTTTCCAGTGAGTTAAAGCCGTCCCGGGATTTATGGCCAGAGCTTGAGCAACGTTTAACGGATAACCCGGCAGTAGCGCTGAATGTGCAGCCTTTAAAAACGAGCAAGTGGTTGTCGGCGCCTTTTGCCAGTGCCTATGTTGCGAGTGCTGCATCCGTGTTATTTGCAGTCACTTTATTCTGGCAACCTGCCACACCTGTGCAAACTGTGGCTTTTAACCCACAACTGCTCGATGCCGAAACTGCCATAGTGTACAGCTTTGAGCAAGCCAAAGCAGAGCAACTGGCCAGTATGAAAACTGTTGATCCTGTGTATGCCGACTGGCAGCAACAACTTGCGCAATGGCAGCAGGCGATTGGACAGGTGCAACTAGCTTTAAAATACAATCCGAATGAGGCGCTGTTACTGAAACAATTACGTCAATTGTATAGCCAACAGCAGAACTATTTACAAAAAGTGGTCCAGTCGGGCCTGGTTTAATCTGGAGTAACATGATGAAACAACAACTGATTTTAGGCCTGGCCTTATCTGTATTCAGCCAATCTTTATGGGCAGCAGAGTCTGTAAATGAAAATATGCCTGTGGCCAACAACGAAAAAATTTATATTGAAAATATGCGTGGTGAAGTGGAGATAGTCGCAACCTCTGAAAACCGTTTTAAAGTGTCTGGTACCTTAGATGAAAAAGCCGAAGGTTATGAGCTTGACTCAAAAAATGGTTTTACCAGCTTTAAAGTAAAAATGCCCAGCATGCGTAATTATGGCAATTGGGATGATCAGGAGAAAGAAGGCTCGCGGCTGAAGATTGAAGTGCCTTTGGGGACTGAGCTGGAGTTTCAGGGCGTAAATGCCAGTGTCAGGGTTTCCGGAGTTCAGGGCAGTAGCAAAATTAGCACTGTGAATGGGTCAGTGTATGGCGAGAAGCTGGAAAAATTTATTCAGTTGGAAACCGTCAATGGAGAAATTACCAGTGTGAATAACAATGGGCGTATCAGCCTGAATACGGTCAATGGTGAAATAGACGACAGTGGTTCACAAGGTCGTCTTACTATTGAGGCGGTGAATGGCAGTATTGAGACTAAATCCTCAGCTTCTGAAGTATCGATATCAGTGGTAAACGGCGAAGCCGACCTGGAACTGGCTAATGTGCAACAGTTAAAAATGAGCTCGGTCAATGGTTCGTTGGACGCAGAACTGAAAGGCAGTGTATCGCCAAGAGTGGAAGTCAGCACTGTCAGTGGTAACGCCGATCTGAAATTGGAGAAAGGTATTAGTGCCAAGTTTAATCTGGTGGCTAATGCCGGAGGCTCTATTAAAAATGAGCTGACTCATCATAAAGCGGAAAAAGCAAAATATGGTCCACGTCGTAGTCTTGAATTCAGTA
>JAHIWM010000112.1 GCA_018815765.1 Gammaproteobacteria bacterium
CTCTGCTTTCCAGTTAAGCTTTTCAGCGGCTAAAGACGGATCACCGTAATAACAGCCAATATCACCTGGACGACGCGGCGCCACCTGATACGCAATCAGCTGACCAGAAATACGACGGTAAGCGTCGACCATTTCCAGCACAGAAACGCCCTGACCAGTGCCTAAATTAAATACGTGAAAACCGGCATTCTGATGCAGAGTTTCTAAGGCTTTGACATGGCCTGAAGCTAAATCGCAGACATGGATATAATCCCGCACGCCTGTGCCATCCGGCGTGTCGTAATCATCACCAAAGACAGATAAATGCGGTCTGCGGCCTATAGCCACCTGATTAATAAAAGGCATCAGGTTGTTTGGAATACCGTTTGGATCTTCACCAATCAGGCCCGACTCATGTGCGCCTACAGGGTTAAAGTAACGCAGCACTATGGCACTGAAATCACTTTGAGCCACCACCAGGTCAGACATCATCTGTTCAACCATCAGCTTAGAACGGCCATAAGGACTTTCAGGATGCACCGCAAAATCTTCCCGTATTGGTGAAGACACAGGTTCGCCGTACACTGTGGCAGAGGAGCTGAACACTAGTGTTTTGACCTGGTGTGCCAACATCACCTGCATCAGTAAGCCTGAAGCGCTGACATTGTTTTCATAATAAAACAGTGGTTTAGCGACAGATTCGCCAACAGCTTTGGATCCAGCAAAGTGAATGACTGCATCGACTTTTTCAGCAGTAAAAATAGCAGAAAGCGCCTTTTCATCACGGATATCGGCCTGATAGAACTGGATGCTTTGGCCTGTCAGTTGCTCAACCCGCTTTAAAGCTTCAACACTACTGTTGCTCAGGTTGTCGACCACCACCACCTGATGGCCAGAATTCAGTAACTCCAGACAAGTATGAGAGCCTATATAACCAGCGCCACCCGTGACTAAAATACGCATAGAGTTACTCCTTTGTTATGGATACAGCTTCGCTTTTGATAGCCAATACTTTGGAGTTGGCTTCCAGCTTAGCTTTGCTAAATTCAGCGCCTAATTTTACTAAGACTGCAGCTTTGCCTTGTTCAGTAAAAGCAGGTTCAGGGTTAATAATTTCAATATCACCACTGGCTTTAAATTCAATGATCTGATTATTTAGCGGCACTGGCTGGCCGTTTTTATCCAGCACTTGTGCATACACAAATACTAAATCACCAGCTACAGGCGCCACACCACTGGTATCGACTGTCAGCTTTAAGCTGGCAGCAGCTTCAGGAGTAGTCACCTGATGAGTCGCCACTTCTTTACCTGCGATATAAGCTTTTGCCACCAGTTGACCTGCCTTGAACTCTTTGACATCAAACTCAAAAGGCGGATACGGTAAATGGGTCGAAAATTTATCTGTGGATGGTTTATTCCGGCTGACTAAAACACCGTTTAAATACAGCTCTACTTCTTCTGCGTTACTAAATACCCGCACTTTGGCGCTGGAGCCTTGCTGCCACTCACTGGCAATAAATACCATAGGACCAGATTGATACTTGTCTGAGTGTTCTGAAGCCGCGCGTTGGCTTTGGTAAAAGTAGTAACTGTATTTAGGCAAACGGTAAATACTCATGATACCGGATGCTTCCAGATCATTGGCATAACCTCTGTTGTAATCAAACATCACCCAGTAACCATCGGCATAAGCAGGAGTGGTCAGGTTGTCGTTATGCGCTTCCTGTAAATTACGGGCTTGCTGTAATAAGCGTGCTTCACCATGACTTAATAACTGACGGCTGGTACGGGCTTCTTCTTTTAGATCGCCCCAGCTGTCCTGATTAAAACCAGCATTTTGCGCATAGTATTCCCAGTCGCCGTATTCAGACACATTGTAAGGCTGGGTTGGTGTTTCATAGTGCATCTGACGGTGCTGACGCGCTTGTAGGTACATGTCGTAACCATGTTGCCAGCCGGCAGAATAGGCCCCAGGGAACTCTTGTTTGACGGTGTTATGCAAGGTCGCAACAAATTCATCCGGCATCGCAGATTCATTCAGCGAACATTCCCAGGCCAATACGCTGGCATGGTTGCGGTCACGGCGGATTAAATCACGGCAACTTTGTATCGTCTGAGCGCGGAAAGCTTCGGTTGGCTGATAATACTGCCAGCCTAAAATGGCATTCATCAGTACTAAACCCAGTTCATCCGCCGCCTGCATAAAAGCTTTGGAATGTGGGTAATGTGATAAACGGACGTAATCAAAACCGGCTGATTTAATTTTCACCGCGTCACGGTAATCGGCCTGAGGCGAAGTGGCATACCCCACATGAGGGTACTCCTGGTGACGGTTTACACCACGTAAAAAGGTCAGTTCGCCATTGATTAGCAATTGATGTTTGTCGTTAAAAGCAAAGCTACGGATACCAATCTGTTGCTGCTGACGCTCAATCACTTCGCCATTTTGTTTCAGTACAGTGTGCAAATTGTATAAAAACGGACTGGCAGGGCTCCACAAACTTGGTTTAGTCACAGTCAATTGTGCCTGCTGATCCAGTTTAGCCCCAGCCGCCAGTTGAATTGGGCCTGAGCTGACTTCTGTTACTAATTGCTCACCGGCAAACAGCTGCTGTACCAGTTCCAGATCCGCGCTTGCCGCTGATTGGTTCGCCAGCTGAGTTTTTACTGCGATCACAGATTCTGTTTTATCCACTTTTGGATAAGTGACAAAAATACCGCCACCAGCCACTTCATTCGCCAGCATTTCATCTGTGATATGAACAGGGTTTTTAATCAGTAAACGTACATCACGGTATAAACCACCGTAGGTATTAAAATCCAGTTGAGCCAAAGGTTTAGGTCCTGTGACTTCGTTGTCTCTGTTATCCAGTTTTAATGTCAGTTGATAAGTCTGACCCGCAGTGACATAAGGCGTTAAATCAATGGTAAAAGGTAAATAACCGCCCAGATGCTCGCCAATCTGTTTATCGCCTAACCAGACTTGTGCATGGTTCATCGCTGCTTCAAAACGGATCAGCAGCTGCTTGTTTTGCCACTCTGGCGCTATGGTCAGAGACTTTTGGTACCAGGCAAAACCCTGCCATTGGTTATTCACCAGCAAAGGTTCAATTTGTGGCGTATGAGGTAAATTGACCTGCTGCCAGTCTTCTGGTTTTGCAGCTAAGTCAGCAGCCTGACTTTTATAAAACAACCAACCGGCATTTAAATTCTGCTCTGTGGCTACTGCAACTTTCGGTGACTGCTCGTCCTTAGAAGATTCGGCAACCGGGCTGCACGCAAACTGCAGCAGCAACGCCAACACAGCCAGAGATTGTATTAAGTACTTCAACACTGGAGAATTCCTTTTAATACGCCTGTTTCACTGCACAGGACTTAGCAAAAATTAGTTTCAATCGCAGGCCTGACGACCAGCTCGTGGATATGAGCTTTGGCTGAACTTGCCAGCATCAGCAGGATGGCATCCGCCACTTCTTCTGCAGACAAATAATCCGGTCTGCTGGCAACACGAAATTCGGTATCTACCCCACCCGGATACACAGACAACACCTTCACACCAGTGCCATTCAGCTCTTTGCGCAGCACTTTGCTGTAGCTATCAAGAGCGGCTTTACTGGCGCTGTAAGCGGAAATACCGGGGTTGGAAAATAAACAGACGGTCGAAAGTACATTCAGCACTATACCTTTGCCTTGCTGCTGCATGGCGGGCACTAATTGCTGAATAAAATGCAGCGGCGCATAAAAATTCAGTTGCATCATCTGCTCTATCGCAGACCACTCCGGCTCTGTCGCTGCGTTACGGCTGCTATTGCCCCCAGCGCAGTTAATCAGCACATCCACGTTGCCCCATTGCTGCTTCGCCTGTTGGCAAAACTGACTGATGGCGGAAGCTTCTGTCACTGAAAAATGCTGGCTGAACACCGTACTATCTGGAGCTAGCAAAGCTAAGGTCTGAGCTAATTTGGCCGGATCACGACCACATAAACTCAGTTTGTGGCCTTGAGCCGCTAAAGCGACAGCCAAAGCACGGCCTATGCCCGATGAAGCACCGGTCAGCAGAATATGAGAGGGAGATATAAGCATAGGTGGTAGTTCCGTATAAAAACCCGGCCCAAAGGCCGGGTTTTATATGCTGAATGACAAGCCACTTACATAGAGTAAGAGAAACCTAACAGGAAACGACGGCCCCACTCAGTGAAGTTAGCCGGACGGCTTGGGTCGTTATCAAAATAGGTCACAGCTTCTTCATTGGTCAGGTTTTGTGCTTGCAGCATCACCTTAAAGGCTTCCGTCACTTCGTAAGATAAGCTGGCATCTACAGTACGTTCAGCTTTAGCTCTGGTAATTTCAGTAGGTTCCCAGCTCCCAACACGAGTGTTGGCACTGCGGTAGTTGTAGGACACCTTGGCATCAAAACCAGCTTTGTAGTACCACAGCGTCAGGTTACCCACATGCTTAGATAAACCACCTAAAGGCATTGGATTATCTTCTGGTACAAACTCAGTGACATTGCTGTCGGTCAAAGAGTAGTTGGCGTAGAAACCTAAACCATCAAATGGTTCTGGCAACATGGTCAGAGCTTGTTGATACATCAGCTCTATACCTTTGATCTGACCACCGTCACCGTTCAGTGGGCGGGTATAGTCATACGCAATGCCGTCTACAATCATCACATCTGTTGAAGTACCGATATGAGTTTTTAAGTCTTTAAAGAAAGTAGATACTGTCATAGCGCGATCGCTGGCCCAGTAGTACTCAAAACCTAAATCGATTTGATCAGCAACAAAAGGATCCAATGCCGGGTTACCGCTTGACGCCGTATTCACCGTAGTTGAAGTGTTAAACTGGTAACCTGTACGCATCTCGATCAGTGGCGGACGTGAAATTGCACGCGACAGGCCAAAACGTACCTGAGCCTCTTCTGTCAGGCTAAACACCATATTCAGTGAAGGTAATACTTCGGTGTAATCGTGATCAACACTAATTGGCGAATAGACGCCGTTCTGATTCTGATAACCAGAAGACGTTGAATCGGTTTGTACTACACGCACACCAACGTTACCTGTATAGGGTAAATCGCCAATTTCGCCTGACATTTTTAACATTGCATAGATAGCAGAGTTAGTTTCTTCCACTCTCCAGCTATTGATACGGTCTGTGTCCGTTTTGGCATGCTCACTGCGATTATCAATACCACCAAAGGCTTGATTCACCACAGAACCCCAGTCTTTCATGCCGTACAGATCAGGGGCAATAAAATCGCCACCAATAGCATAGCTGTAACCATAACCTGTGACAGAGGTATCTACAGGAGACTGTGACCAGCTTTGGACATCGTTGTTTTTATCACGGTCGCTGTAACGGGCGCCCAGCACTAACGTCTCAAAAGTACCCCAGTCGACACTGCGTTCAAAGTCGGTTTTAAAGGTAACCATCTCATCTGTTAAATCACGATCACCGTCCACATTCATCACGGAACTGTCGTTGATCTGATAAAACTCAGGATTACCAAGAGTTTGATCAGCGGAAACAGCCAAACGACCGCCAACATTGGCCCAGCTGATATCCAGTGGTGTAGGCCCGGTATAAGCAGACACTACGTTCACCCAACGGGATTCAATACTGGCTTCTGAATAACCTACATCATAAGTGGAAGTCCAGACATCACCAGTGACTGTGGTTTTTAAGCCAGTGCTTAACAGGTCATTTTGCTGGAACCAGGTGGCGTTGTTGGCGGTATGAGCACCCCATAACACACCACCGCCTGTCAGTTGCTGTGAACCATCAGGACGGGTCACAATAGTTGGAGTTGTGGCAGAGTTGTTGTAACCCCAGGTACTTGCGTCCTGATAGTTACCCCAGCCATCAAACATAAACTGGTCTTCACGCTCTTCAATATCAAACTTGGAGTAGAACAGATCGTATTTCAGATTGACTGTGTCAACAGGTTCCCACTCGAGAATCATCAGGCTGCCAACACGTTCAGTGTTGCCTGACTTAGTACCAGCTTTACCACCCCATGGTGCAGCTTCTTTTGTGCCATCGCCATCGACGTCACCTTGCTCAGCAGGGTTTTTATTGTAGGAATAAAATGCGGTTTCACGCTGAACTGAAGGTTGATCCTGATAGGTTAAACCAAAAACCACACCAAAATTATCTGCCCACTGATCAACATAAGAGAAACTGCCTTTCTGACCTGAACCATCCGCATCCGGAATATCGTCCGCTAACTGATAGTCCATCATATGGCCGCTGATATTAATCATGCGCTTGTCGCGGGCCAAAGGACTGATGAAGTTCATATTCACCAGACCGGCAATACCACCTTCGATATTATTGGCCATCGGGCTTTTGTACACTTCAACTGAGTTGATCAGTTCAGCAGGGAATTGCTCGTAACGTACGTCACGACTTGGTTCAGCGCTGACAATTTCGCGGCCATTCATGGTGGCGGCGTTTAAACGAGCACCTAAACCACGGATAGAAATACTGCTGGCATTACCCCGATCACGCTCTGCCGTTACACCAGGCAAGCGGCCTAAGGAATCAGCGATAGTCACGTCAGGTAACTGACCTAAGTCATCGGTAGAGATAATTTCTACCGTTGATTCTGAAAACTTTTTCTGCATTAAAGACTTGCTCAGCGTGGCACCAAAACCTTTGACGACAATGGTTTCAATCTGCTGTTCAGCTTCTTTTGCTTTTTGTTGAGTGGTATTTTCTTCGCTTTGCGCTTGTGCATGCTGCATAGCAAAAATTTGCGTCATAGCTAAAGCTACAACGGTCAATTTGAATTTGCCTGTCATTTCCTACCCCTGTCGGTATCAATTGTTATTTTTTTATGCGCTGGGCTGATTTTTTATACGGGATCAGCAGTGCACAGTGCATTTATAACACTCAAGGTAAACGTTTACCAAAACTTTTTCACATAAGGTAATTAAATAAACATCAATGCATTGAATTTATTAGAAATATAATCAGGTAATCGATTTCTTAAAATAGGAAAATAGTGCAGATCCAGACTCGAAGCACCAAAAAATGGTTGCGGCTGTCAATCCAGCCGTAGTGGGTTGCAAGGCAGAAAATCTAACCATCAGATTGCGGTTACTACCAAAACATAGCGCAAGCCTCAGATAGCTGTGCTTCGACAGAATTCTGCTCATCATCAGACTGATGTTGTGCTATGGTGCTGCACACAGGAAAAGCAGTAGCGGAATGGATACCATGCAAGAAATAGAAAAGATTGAACACCGACTCAGAGATATTAATCGTCTTAAGTTGAAACTGACCTTTGGCAATGTCCCACCTTTTTATCATGCTGTTGCCACCTCATTAGGTATGGCAGAAGGTATGCTGAAATATGGTTTTGAAAACTCATTAGATATTCTGACCGATCAGCGCAACTGGAACTTAAAATATCTTGGCGGTTCCGAAGATGCAGCAGGCCAAATTGTTTGCCCGAATAAACCCCGTTTGTCTGTTTATAAAGTTTTTACCCCTCAAGGTTTTGAAATTCATTGTCTGCCATGGAAAGCTGCGCGGGAGTTTGATTTTGAACTGGCGAGTCATCCGCAGATGGACTTTAAGTTCTGGCGTCCCAACTCGATGAAAACTGTATTCCGTCTGGCGGGTTTGCATAGCTTTATCAAAATGTATTTTGAACATGGCGGTGACGAAGCTGATTTACAGCTCATTCGCTGCGCCCACAATATAGCGGAAGAGTTTGTTGAACGTTTAGTACCGCAGTTTGATACTCAAAAAGTATTTGGTGTGACCATCCAGAATTTTTTCGATTTTGCAGAAATGAAGTATAAAGCCGGAGAAGAGATCTATTTACCTAAGGTTTATGCGCTGCAGGAGTAACACTTAAAATCAGCTTTTGTCCGGATGGCATTTTATGATGCTCTGAAAGCAAAAAAGGCAGCTGCGATGCAGTTGCCTTTTTTTGTGTTGTGACCGGTGAAATCAGATTAAATCTGTTGGCTCCGGTAACTGTAATTAGAAATTACAGAACAACGATTTTCTCAGCCTGTGGGCCTTTTTGACCTTGTGTTACAGTGAACTGTACACGTTGGCCTTCTTGCAGAGTTTTGAAACCCGTGCTAGAGATTTCGCTGAAGTGAGCGAAAACGTCTGGACCTGAAGCTTGTTCGATGAAACCGAAACCTTTAGTTTCGTTGAACCATTTTACTGTGCCGGTAGTTGTATTAGACATGGTATATACCTGTATTTAATGAAATTAATATGCCTGGTTTCAGGCGGTGGTGCTGTAAGAGATGTTTTAACTTATGAATACAGGACGTACTAAAACAACAGTAACATTCGTTGTGGTGCATAAATAATGAACAGACTAACAAAGCAAGGCCAGTGTATAGGTTTTCAGAGCTGTGTCAAAGCTTATTTCACTAAGTTATTAAAATAAGCCTTTTTATATACCCAAAGTAATTGGAGTTACAGCGAGGCGACAAGCGAGCGAGACCCCAGGAGCATAGAAGTCTTATGTGTCTATGGATTGAGGCGCATGCTCGCCAGAGGTCAAAGTTAATCCACTGAAACAAATGACTGGGGCGAGTAGCGCGGTCAACAAAGCTGTGGCTTCAAGTACAAAGGGGATGACGTTCAATATCACTGACAAACTGTTGTATAACATCAGGTTTAGCAGGTTTTCGGTAATAGTTAATTTTGTCTGAGACAGCCTGTTCTTCAATGTAATTCATAATATTGGAGGTTAATAAACCAATAAAACATTGTTGATCCCGACTGCGGATCCATTTGGCAAGCTCCAGACCATTGCGGCCAGGCAAGTTATAGTCCAGTGAATAGGCATCAAAATGCTGCTGTTCTATCAATGCCATAGCGTCTTCCGCACTGCCTGCAGTGACACAACACCAGTCCGGCCTAAGCGACTGCACATAACCTCTGGTCAGCATTAAACACACCTGACTGTCATCAACAATTAATAACTTAAAAGTCATAAGTACCAGCCTCTTCCATGTTACTTAAACAGAAAAAAATCCATGGTCTTTTACTGTAGTTACAACTTATAAAAATCTCCAGTCATGAGTCTATATGATTTATTTTTCAATAAAAACAAACAGATCGAGACGAATCATCTATAGTTAGCGCAGTTGTAATTTAGGGAGTTCCAGTTATGGCTTATCGCCTCAGAGCCTCGCTCGCCGCCATTTTTTTCTGTCTTTTTGCTTACAGGCTCAAGACGAAAGTCTTAAAATAGGCTACTTTGAGCTGCCACCTCATACACAAAGTGCAGCAGGCAGCGCAGGCCCGGCATTGCACTACTTCGATAAAATAGCGGCACGGATGCAGGTAGAAGTACAGTATCAGGCCATGCCTCTATCACGCTTATTGAAACGACTGACAAACAACGAACTGGATGCTGCTTTGATCCTGGCCAAAAGCGCTGAAAGGCAACAGCTTTTTATCTATCCGCAGCAGGCATTTTTTATCACTCAAGGTGCTCTTACGATACGAAAAAGCATTCCGTCTGACCTGAATGCATTTCTTAAAAACCAGAACTACAGCGTCGCTCTGTCACAACAAGGCTACCAGTCTGAGCAATTAAGCCGTTTTGCCGGCCGTTTTGTGATGCTCAGCGGAGATAACGTTAGCGTCAGAGCCGCGGAAATGCTGGAAAAAGGACGCCTGGACGCTTTTTACGAACCAGATATTTATTCATTGCGGCACAGCATCCAACGTAATGCCTTTGGCTCCGAACTTTATATTTTAGAGTTGCCCAAAGATCAGGTGCCTTTATATACAGTATTTTCACGCCAGGGAGCTGAAAAATACCTGCAGTCTTATCAGCAAGCGTTGCAGCAGCAAACAAAAGAACTGGGCTATATCGATTATTTAACCCAATGGTTGACGACGCAAACGTCAGAAGCTGCGACTAAACCACAGCAGCAAAAGCATCTTTAACTAAAAGCTTTAGTTGCTTAAACTCAGGTCTGTTAGCGACGGTTTCTTGCAAACACAACTGCACTACAGTCATACAGTGTTGTTCAAAGTCTGCTGACTCCTGAGCCGACAGCAAGCTTTGCATATCAAGTAACCAATAACCAAAAGCACGAACTTCCAGCGCACAAAAAAGTTGCTGTTGTTTGTAAGGCAAAGCATTTAACGCAGTAGCTGCGCCAAAGTCGCCCAGATACAACTGCTGCTCTTCATTCACCAACATATTGTGAGCATACAAATCACCGTGAACTATCTGCTGTTGATGCAAATGCGCCATCACGTCCACGACTTGCAGTGCCAGTTGTTTAAACTTGTGCAGCGTCAGGTTTTGGCCTTGCGTAAACGTATCGCGGGTGCAGGTATCAAAAGAAGGCGGTTGCCCCAACACAAAAAAAGACGCTGGCACCAGCTCCATCACTAAACCAGGTAAATCGCAGTCTTTTAGTTTGGCTTTGACGGCTATCAGATTTGGATGCTCACCTGCATTCAGGTAATTATTCATCTCATCTTTGGGGCAACCATCACTGGTGATCCAGCCTTTAAACTGCTTTAACGCCACCAGCTCTTTATCTTGTGCAAAACGCGCCTGATAAATCACACCAGACGCGCCTTCGCCTAGTTTTTCTAACAACTGATAATCAGGCAAGTTATGAGCAGTAATAGCTTGAGCTTCAGGCACAGGACAAGCAGGATTGGCCCCCAGCGCCAGCCAGGCTAATTTTGGCAGTTCAAATAACCAGTCAGGAAAAGATTCAAACTTGTTCAGCGATAATCGTAACAAGCCCAAATCACGGCATTGCTGCATTGAATCCGGCAACGAAGACAGCTGATTGCCTGCCATAGCTACTTTACGTAGTTTAGTGTAACGACCAAAGTCATTCGGTAGTTGGGTAAGCTGATTGTCTGTCAGAATTAACCATTCCAGCTGTTCTGGCAAAGAGCCTTCAGCAAACTGCGTTACCTTATTACCTTTAAAACTCACCATCACCAATTGCGGGCAAAGGCTCAATACAGCAGGAATATGGCTGAAATTATTCGCAGTTAAAAACAGCCGCTTCAGCTTTTGAAACCGGTGCAAATCAGCAGGTAAGTCAGATAACTGATTACCGGACAAATCCAGAACTTCCAGACTGTCGGCAAACCGATATAACTCAGCCGGAAACTCAGTCAGGCCAGCAGAGAGATTTATACGGCTTAATGGCGCTGTGGTTTGCACTAAAGTTTCAAGGCTAAACATAAGATCGCAACCTGCTGAAAAAGCCGGATTGTACAGTTATGGGCTCAATAGCGCAAAACACAACAAGAGCCCTTGAGATCCCCACTGACAAAACCAATATCCATAGCTAGTTCGTTAAACCCGTTCCAACAGGAGAGCTTTATGAGCAACACTTATACCCCACCTAAAGTCTGGACATGGGAGCAGCCAAATGGTGGCGCTTTTGCCAGTGTGAACAGACCCGTCTCTGGCGCCACCCATGACAAAACTCTGCCTGTTGGCGAACACGATTTACAACTGTATTCAATGGCTACTCCCAACGGGGTCAAAGTGACTTTAATGCTGGAAGAGCTGCTGGAAGCTGGCCATCAAGCTGCTGATTACGATGCATGGTTGATCAGCATTCGTGATGGTGACCAGTTCGGCAGTGGTTTTGTGGGCGTCAACCCAAACAGTAAAATTCCGGCTTTATTCGATCGCAGCACTGGCATCAGGGTGTTTGAGTCGGGTTCAATTTTGCTTTATCTGGCTGAAAAGTTTGGTGCTTTTCTACCAAAAGACTTAGCCAAACGTACTGAAGTGATGAACTGGTTATTCTGGCAAATGGGCAGCGCACCTTTTGTCGGTGGTGGTTTTGGTCATTTTTATGCTTATGCGCCGGAAAAATACGAATACCCCATCAACCGTTATGCGATGGAAGCCAAACGTCAGTTGGATGTGCTGGATCAACAACTGGCTAAACATCAATTTGTCGCGGGCGATGAATACAGCATTGCCGATATGGCGATTTGGTCCTGGTACGGCGGCTTAGCTTTGGGCCGATTGTACAATGCAGCTGAGTTTTTGGATGTGCAAAGTTATAAACATCTGCAGCGCTGGGCCAAACAAATTGATGCACGCCCTGCAGCAAAACGCGCTGTGAAGGTGAATCGCAACTGGGGTGAAGCTCACGAGCAGCTGCCGGAACGTCATAGCGCAGCGGATTTTGATAGCATCCCTAAAGAATAGATGCCTAAAGCTTAATCAGTCCGGTTAGCAAAAGGCAGGCTGTCTTGTGCCTCCTGCTGATAATTCACTAAAGCCCGTTGCTCCTGCAGGCAGTAACGGGCTATCGCTTCATTGATAGCCTTGTGTTCTGCTTTTTCAGTAAAGTGATAAAAACCATGCCGCAGTACTGGTGCAAAACCACGTTGTAACTTATGTTCGCCCTGAGCTCCGGCATCAAAAAACTGCAGTCCCTGCTTGATGCAATAGTCTATACCGCTGTAATAACAGCATTCAAAATGCAGGAAGTTAAAGTCTTGTTTGCAGCCCCAATAGCGGCCATACAAGGTAGTGCCTGACTGGAAACACAAAGAAGCAGCTACCATTTTCTCATCAACAAAAGCAGCAAATACCACAATTTGCTTTGCCATAGCCTGACCCCAACGCCAGAAAGTGTCCGCTGTTAAATAGCCGTTATGGCGGGAACGCTTCTGGTAGGTGTCGCAGTAAAACCTATAAAACTGCTGCCAGAATGCTAAATCCAACTCAGCACCGCTTAGGGTTTTCAGCACAACGCCCTGCTCTGCTACCGCCGCCCTTTCCTTACGAATTTGTTTACGCTTGCGTGCTGTTAATACAGCAAGGAAATCGTCAAAAAGTTGAAAGTTCTGATTCGCCCATAAAAACTGCACATCAAAACGTTCAATAAAACCAGCTTCACGAAAAGCCTGCTGATCGTCAGGTGAAGCATACAGGCATTGCAGATGACTTAATGGCAAAGCCAGATTGAGTTGACTGACGCCCTGCTGCAACCACTGCAGCACTTGTGTTTTATCCACACCAGCGGCTAGCCCCAAACGTGGCCCTTCAGCCGGCGTAAAAGGGATTGCCAGCAATAACTTAGGGTAATACTCAAGACCGTAGTTTTGATACGCCTCTGCAAAAGACCAGTCAAACAGGTATTCGCCATAGGAATGCAATTTGATATAAGCAGGTACAGCGGCAATCAGTTGATCCTCTTGCCAGACGACAAAATGCCGCACCAGCCAGCCGGTTTCTCTGCCTGAACTGCTACCAACACTGCCACCTAGTTCCAGCGCCTGTAAAAACTCATAACGGCTAAAAGGATAGTCCGCCGGGAATAAGGCATTCCAGTCCGCTGCTTTGACTTTACTAATGGAATCAAGCCATTGCAGCTGCATATCAGGACCTTAACAGGGCAATGCGGCCAGTTTTGACCACTTGTTTATAAATACGAGGCTCTGGGGCTAGGACATACAAATCGCCGTTTAAGCCTGTCAGCTGGATTGGCACCAGACTTTGCCGTGCCACATCGGCATTGGCCTCTATATGTGCGGCCTCGCCATGCACTGGCACTGCGATTTGAGGTTTGACCCAGCTGTACAATAATTCTAGTTCGCCGCGACATGGATGCCCTGAGACGTGAATAGGTAATTCAGTGTCGTGGCTTTGTAAGGTTTGAATGTCACGTTGCTGAAATTGCTGCACCAGCTTTTCGATAAAAGCTTCATTGCCCGGAATAATAATGGAGCTGAAGATCACTAAATCACCACTTTCGAGCGACAGTTCACGCTGCATATCAGCGGCCAAGCGGCTTAAGGTCGCTTTAGGTTCACCCTGACTGCCGGTCGCTACGACCAAGACTTCTTCTTTGGGTAAATAGCCTAAATCATTGGCATCAATCAGATGAATATCCTCTGGCCAGTGCCCTGTAGCACGAGCAGCACCCACCATATTTTGTAAAGAGCGGCCTAAAAGCGCCATATAACGGCCAGTTTTATTCGCCACCCGACCCAGTGCTATTAAACGCCCGACATTACTGCTAAAACCACTGACTACCACCCGGCCCTGCGCTGTACTTATCACCTGCAGCAAGGCTTGGTAACAGTCGTTTTCTGATACAGAAAAACCTTCCCGCAACGCATTGGTGGAGTCACAGACCATAGCTGTGACATTTTCCTGGGCTAAGCGTTGAAACACGCGGGGTTTAAAGGCTTTCCCTGTCATAGGTGTTGCATCTATTTTCCAGTCCGCGGTGTGAAACACCGAACCTGCGTCAGTGCGGATCATCAGGCAATGAGGTTCAGGGATGGAATGGGTAATAGCCAGAAACTGCACCGCAAATGGGCCTATATGTTTGGTGTCACCGGTTTTGACTTCAATGATAGGAACTTTGTCTAAAAGCCCCACTTCGGCGAGCTTACGACGCAGAATTTCAGCAGTAAAAGCTGTGGCATAGACAGGGCATTTAAAACGGGGCCAAAGCGCAGGCAAAGCACCTATATGATCTTCATGGGCATGGGTAATAATAATGCCAGCCAGATTTTCTGGTTGCCTGGCAATAAAAGCCGGATCGGCAGCCACTACATCGGCTTTGCTTAAACTATTGGGCTGCAGCGAACTGTTAAAAGTCACACCACAATCCACCATCAGCCACAAACCGGCATGACCATATAAATTCAGGTTCATGCCAATTTCGCCTGTGCCACCCAAAGGTAAAAACCACAAATCAGCGCGGCCCGGTATTAAATCCACAATCACAACTTCCTGCGCTTTACA
>JAHIWM010000012.1 GCA_018815765.1 Gammaproteobacteria bacterium
CCTATTGTTTATTATCTGGATCCTGGTGTACCTGAACCTGTGCGCAGTGCGCTGAAAGAAGGTGCTTTATGGTGGAACAGCGCCTATGAAAAAATCGGTTATAAAAATGCGTTTCAGGTAAAAGACTTACCTGCAGATGCCGACCCGATGGACGTGCGTTACAACGTGATCCAATGGGTACACCGTGCCAGTCGCGGCTGGTCTTATGGCGCAGGGGTGACAGATCCACGTACAGGTGAAATCCTTAAAGGCCATGTCACGCTTGGATCCTTGAGGGTACGACAGGATTTTCTGATCGCCACAGGCCTGACCGCGCCTTATCAGGCTGATCACAACACTGAAAAAGAAAAAGCCATGGCGCTGGCACGCATTCGTCAATTATCAGCGCACGAAGTCGGCCATACGCTGGGGCTTATCCATAACTTTGCCGGCAGTGCCAATGGCCGTTCTACGGTAATGGATTATCCGCATCCTCAGATCGATCTGCGCAATAACAAACTCAGCCTGGACAATTCCTACCGTGAAGGTTTGGGTGAATGGGATCTGTATGCTATTGCGTATGGCTATGGTGATTATTCTGCCGAACAACTGACGCAACTGGTCAGCAAAGCCAAACAGCAAAACCTGCAGTATATGGCCGATGAAGATGCACGACCTGAAGGCGGTGTCAGTGCCATTGGCCATTTATGGGACAATGGCAGCGACCCAGTCGCCGAGCTGAACCGGCTGGCGGAAGTACGCAAAACGGCTTTGGCACAATTTGGTCTGAATAACGTCACCACAGGCCAGCCGCTGTCCGCTATTCAGGAAGCCTTAGTGCCGATTTACCTGCTGCAACGTTATCAGGTAGAAGCTGTCAGCAAACTGATAGGCGGAGCTTATTACGAGTATGAACTCAAAGGCGATTATGACAGCCCTAAAGGGTTTCGCTGGGTGAGTAAGGAGACTCAAGAACAGGCTTTGCAGGCTTTATTAGCCACATTAACTCCTGACTATCTGGCATTACCCGAGCAACTGGAGGCTTTAATTCCACCCAAAGCTTATGGCGACAGTGATGGCCGCGAAAGCTTTCAGGGCCGTTATGGCCTGGCCTTTGATCCCTTATCAGCGGCTGAAGCTGCAGCCAACCAAACACTAGGCCTGTTACTAAACCCACAACGTTTAAACAGGTTAAGTGGTCAGCAACAACTGGGCGAGCTGCTGGATAACGTCATTGAAGCCACTATCCGGCAAAAGCCTTTATCCGCTAAGGCCGGATTACTGCAACAGCGGGTATCGCATGTGGCGTTTTATCAATTGATGCAGGCACTGACGGCCAAAGAACTGGCACCTGAAGCCAGAGCTACCTTGCAGCAACGACTGGTGGAGCTGGCAAGCTGGCTGAAAAAGCAGGATAACGATGGCCATCAGCTGCAATACACTTTGTGGCAAAGCTTCACCGAAACCGGGGTTTGGACGCCAGTTTTTGTGCCAAAAGCTCTGCCTCCTGGTTCGCCTATTTAATAGTTTATCCAAATCACAGTCCGGAGTCGCCAACGGCTTTGGACTGTGGAATGATAAAAGAAAATCGATAAAGTCTGATTTCAACTTTGGCAGGATTTTTTATGTCATTACAACAAAACTTCTGTTTACTCGCCCGCTACAACCAGTGGATGAACAGCAAGCTGTATGAACTGGCATCTACACTCAACGCAGATGAGCTGTTGCAAAACAGAGGTGCTTTTTTTGGTTCAGTTGCAGGTATTCTGAACCATCTGCTGGTGGCAGACTTAATCTGGCTAAACAGATTTAAGCAGTTGGCCATTCAACCTAAAGTATTGCAGTCATTCAATAACTTCCCTCCCCCTACTGCTCTTGATCAACTGCTATTTCCAGACTTTAAGCAGATGTGGAATGCTCGCCAACAAGTCGACACGATCTTTTTAACCTTATGTGTTGAGCTGGACCAGCAACAACTGCAGCAGGTCCTTGTGTACAAGAACATGAAAGGCGACTCCATGCGAAAGCCGTTTTCGTCAGTATTACAACATGTGTTTAATCACCAGACTCATCACCGCGGTCAGCTGACCACCTTATTTTCTCAGATGGGTCTGGATGTCGGAGTCACAGATCTGCTGATGCTGATTGATAACGAGCCAGCCGATGCTCTTTGACACAAACGGACAGCTCTGATGTATTTTATTGCTGCTTTTGGAGTACTGATGTTGCTCTTTAGCCTGATGATGTTATTCAGGCCATATGCCTTTGCTCAGGGCATTATCAACTTTAGCGAGCAGCCTTATTTTCATCCTTTTGAAATTATCAGCAGGCTGATTGCCGGTGGCATTTTTGTGGCTTATGCCACAGACACTCAATTCCCTTTGTTATTTAAAGTCATAGGTTTAGTGTTGTTATTGGTTGGCACTGGTTTGGCGTTAACCCCTGCCAACCTACATAAAAAGTTTGCCGTGCAGTCAGCTGTTCGCTGTAAAAACTACTTCCGTTTAATTGGTATGGCCTCCGTCGTATTATCTTTCGCTTTGATTTATGCCGCTGTAGGACATGTCATTGATCAGCAGTAATAACTCAACTAACTTAAATGCTAAACAAGTTTCTGTGGAGCAGCATGATGCTGACATTAATTCGAAATCTGCTCGCAATCCTTTTGGGGGTGATGGCTGGCGCAGCCGTCAATATGGCGCTTGTCAGCATCAGCCCTATGCTTATTCCTCCTCCAGCAGGTGTGGATGTTAATAACGCTGAAAGCCTGAGTTTGGGTATCCATTTATTTGAACCCAAACATTTCATTATGCCTTTTCTGGCCCATGCCCTTGGTACTTTGGCAGGAGCTTTTATCGCTTACCTGACAGCAGCCAGTTATAAAAGCCGTTTTGCTTATGTGATTGGCGTGTTTTTTCTTTGTGGTGGTTTGGCGGCAAGCTATATGATCCCTGCTCCAACCTGGTTTATGGCTTTGGATTTGGTGGTGGCTTATCTGCCAATGGCGTGGCTGGGCATTTTGCTGGCACAGCGGATCCAGCCAGAAAGAACCCAATGGTGATAAGTTAAAACAAAAAACAGGAGCTGGTTGTGGAAAATAAAATCATTGGATTAGGTCAGCTTGCCATCACAGTCAAAGATGTACAGCTTTCGCTGCCATTTTACACCCAAGTGCTGGGGCTGCAGTTTCTGTTTGCTCCGACAGAACAACTGGCCTTTGTGTTATGTGGCGACACCCGCCTGATGCTCAGCCAGCCACAAGGCGGAGGTGAGGTTGGCAAAAACTCTATCCCTTATTTTAAAACCACGGCTATAGAACAGTTTTATGCTGCAGCCTTAGAGCAAGGCGCTTTGGGTGAAAGAGCACCACAACTTGCCGCACAAATGCCGGATCACCAGCTCTGGATAGGTTTCCTGAAAGACCCGGACGGTAACTTAATAGGCCTGATGGAAGAGAAACGCTAGAAAGATCAGCAGCAAAAGCACAGCTAAGCTGCTGTCGTAAAGCTGTCGTGCTAGTGCCGTAACCTGTAGCCGTTATTTGAGTTATCTTTGCGTCTATTGGTCAATGCAAGGTGTCGAAGCCATGAAAATTAATGCAGAACTGGTAAAAAAACTAAGAGCTGACAAACAATGGTCACAGGAGCAACTGGCAGCCGCCTGTGGCCTGAACCTGCGTACTATTCAGCGGCTGGAAAATACCGGTAATGCTTCCATCGAATCAGTGCGGGCTTTAGCTGCTGTTTTTGCAGTGGATGCCGGCAGCCTGCTTCAGGAAACAGACACTTCGGAAGTTCGTTCTCCCAATCCAGTTACAGTAGTCAAAGACTGCTTTGTGCAATTTGCTGATTTTTCCGGTACAGCCAGCAAGTATCAATACTGGTGGTTTTTAGTTTTTGTGTTGCTGATCAGTGCTCTGGCCGAAATTATCAGCCCGGTATTAAGGCAGTTTGTCACTGTACTTATTCTGCTGCCGTTTTTGGCTGTGGGTACACGCAGACTGAATGACGCGGGGCAAAATGTCTGGTGGCAACTGATGTATCTGGCCCCTTTTGGCTTTGTGGTGGTCTTGTTTTTTATGGCTAAAGACAGCATACAACCTAGCTTGTCCGCTCCGCCCACGGCGGACAGCCGGGCATAAAAAGAAACGGAGCATAAGGTGCAAAAACCAGTGAATATTATCGCTCAACATGATTTGCTGGACCTGCTGCTGCACAACTATCAACAAGACATAGGCAAGGATTTCACCGCCTATCGCCATCATTGTTTCAGAGTGCTGAATCTGGCGTTTTGGCATTCGGATCACTCAGAACAGTCACTGGAAAAAATAGCCATAGCCTGTGCTTTTCATGATCTGGCGATCTGGGTCTGCCATAACTTCGACTATATAGATCCGTCCGTGGCTTTGGCCCAGCACTATCTGCAGCAACAAGGGCTATCGGACTGGTCGGCGGATATCAGTTTATTGATCAGTGAACATCACAAGGTCACAGCCTGTGACGACAATAAACTGGCTGAGGCTTTTCGTAAGGCCGACTGGACAGATGTTTCGCTGGGTTTGCTCAATTTTGGTTTGGACAGAACACAGCTCCGGGCTTTGTATCAAACCTTCCCCACTGCCGGTTTTCACTGGCGCTTGGTGCAGCTTTCTGCGGCTCATTTTGTGAAGCATCCACTCAAACCACTGCCGATGTTTAAATGGTAAGGTAGTGATTGCATCGGTTTTTACATAAAGGAAATACACAGTGAACAAAGATGGAAAATTAAACTACGTCGAATTTCCCGCCAAAGATTTAACAGCTACCAAAGCATTTTTTAGCGCGGCTTTTGACTGGAGTTTTGTCGACTACGGCCCGGATTATGTCGCCTTTTCTGATCAAGGCTTAGACGGTGGTTTTTTCCGCTCAGAACAATGCTCCACCAGTGCTACAGGCGGAGCTTTATTGGTGTTTTACAGTGCAGATATCAAGGCCACTTTAGCCAAAGTGCAGCAGCATGGTGGCATTGTGATTAAAGACATTTTTGACTTCCCGGGCGGCTGTCGTTTTCACTTTACCGAACCTTGCGGCAATGAATTTGCGGTCTGGTCAGAGTCTCAAGACTAAGCCAGATTAGGCTTAGTCTTGAGCCACTTGAATAAACACCGGATTGCTGTAAAACCATAAATCGGACCAAGGGTTTTCACCTTTGGCATCGGCTTCAGGTTCCAGCTCGTCTTTATTATTAGTGCCACGCAAACGTAAATACTGGCTGGTGTTTGCTTTACCCAGTGACAGCTCAAACTGGCTGTAGCCGTCTTTGCTACTCCAATCTTTTGCATAAAAACGTTTAGCGACTTTGGTATCTGGTGTTTCGTCTGTGTTTCGCTGTACTGCCGGGCCTTTGATAAAACCCTGAATCACATCCACTCTCTGTACTTCAGGGTTAAAACCACCACCATTGTTGCTAGTGGGGTCACGAAAACGCACCCGTAGCACTAGTTCATCTTGCGGTTTTACTATGAGCGTCTGGCCTGCTGTAGCGGTTTTATCTGAGTTTTTTACCGCTACTTCGACAAACAAGGCATCTATTAAATCGCCCGTCGTCACAAACACCTGACCAGCTTTGAGCGCAGCAAAAATGCTGTCGTAGTTTTTATCGGCGTAGACATAAGTTTTGGCATATTGGCCTGGCCAGAAGTCGGCCCAACCATCTGTGTAATGGCCATGACTGTCGGACACTCCTGTCACCCACCAAGACCGGCCTTCACTCAATAAACTATCCCAAACCCCACCTAAACGGGCTGTCATCTGGTCGTAGCCGCCCAGAGTTGGGTAATCCGGGTATTCAGCTCGAATGGCGTTTGCGTCTATGCTGCCATCCGGATTTAAAGTTGCTGCCTGATGGCCTTCAGCGCCGGTCATACCGATGACCACATCAGGTGCTGTATCCTGCCAGTCACGTAATTGCGCAGGTGTGACTTTATTGTACTGCCGAAAGCCAGTGGCTAAACGCGCCGGATGATTAACCAAAAGCAAAGGTTTATCCGGTAATTCATTCATGGCTTTTAAGGCTTGCAGCATAAAGCCATCTTCAGCTTTTTCCGGTCCTGGTGGTACACCCTGACGGCCGTTGTAGCGGCTTTCCATCTGGTACAACTGCTCTGCTTCTGTTGCCCTGTGCGGCATAATAAAACTGGCATGGCGACCGCCTGGACTATTGCCCGGCACATCAAACTCCATACCGTAAAACTGTAAAATTTGCGGTAAAGCTTTACGTGAAGCCACCAGCTCAGGATAAGCTTGCTCCAACGCCAATTTGGCGCGGTTTGGCCCGCCATGATCGGTAATCACCATCCAGCTTAAGCCATAGTGTGAAGCCATTTGCGCATTCAGCGGAATAGAATATTTCGCATCGCCACCTAAAATAGGTGCCGGCGGAAAAACCGAGTTATCCCATTTCACGCTGTAATGGGTATGTACATGGTGATCACCGGCCAGCCAGCTTTTACCTTGTTCTGGCTTTTGCCCTGGTTGCACTTGCTGGCATGACGCCATTAGCAAAGTCACGATACCAGCCAAGCCAATCTGCTTTTTATTCACTACAAAAGTTTTCACTCACTACACCTTAGGTCTTATAAAACAGCCCTGACCCGACAGAATCAGGGCTTTTTAACCAGATTAGAACTGTACTGTTACCCCAGCCATATAAGTCCTGCCACTAAAGGTAGTGTTATAGGCTCTGTCGCTGGAATCACTATACAACTCATCCCGTACATTGGTCAGGTTTATCGCTTCCAGGTTAAGTTTGACGCTGTCACTTAAGCGGTAAAATGCAGAGAAATCAACGTTGGTTGTGGCATGGTAACCACGTTCGTCATCGTCAATAGAACCACTTTCCACACCTGTGATGTAATCACTGCGGTAGGCTGCAGCAACACGGGCGCCCCATTGTTCAGCTTCGTAATACAGCGTGAAGTTGTAGCTTTGTTTGGATAAACCAGGAAAGGCTTTGATTTGATCTTCACCTGAGTTTTCCACGTTACGATACAAAGTATTACCGTCTGCCCAGGTGTAGTTGGCAATCACACCTAAGTTATTAAAAGGCTCTGGCAGGAAATCCAGATCCCGTTGCATCGCCAGTTCAAAACCTTTGATGGTGGACGAATCTGAGTTTTGTGGTGACGATACGTTAAAAATATCATCCACAGTTTTACCTACAGGCAATAACTGCGCAGGCAGGCCTAATTCGCTGTACACAATCTGCTGAGTTTCAGTGACGATAAAGTTATCGATATCTTTGTAAAACAGCGCCGCAGACAACAAACCTACATCTTCAAAATACCATTCCAGCGCCGTATCAAAGTTGTCCGACTCAAAAGGTTGCAGATGCGGGTTACCCACTGAAATCTGGCCTATATCATTTTCACCCAAAGAGGTTTGGCTGACGTTGGCCGAAAACGCCATAGCGCCTAACGAAGGACGGGTCATGTTTTTGCTCAGGCCAGTACGCCAGATCACATCTTCAGCGAACTCGTAGGCAATATTCAGGCTTGGCAGATAGTCGGAATAATCGCGCACCATCTCCGTTGGAATGCCTTTCGACAAACCTTTTGAACTCAGCTCAGTGGTGAAGTAACGCACGCCGACATTGGCACGCAGCGGCATACCTGCCACATCGTATTCAGTATCGTAGACCAGATAAGCAGCCTGAGTTTCTTCGGCTAAATCATAAGCCGAACTTTCCACTGTGTAGGCATCTGTTAAGGTGAAATCGCTCAGGCCATAAAAGGCCTGCAAAGCGGCCATATCACCTTGTAACCAGCTTTTATCCGGATGACCGTTAAACAGTTGCACCTGTTCTGCTGTCAGGGTTTTTACGCCCTGATTTTGTGGGGTGGCTTTATTGCTTGGGAAATCCTGAGCAACCCGCTCAAAACCTGTGTTCGTGAACTTTTTATAGTTCACACCAAATTTCAGGCTGGAAGTATCGGTTAAACCATAGTCAAAATCCAGCTTGGCATTATCAAAGTCGGAGTAGATAAAGTTCGACTGAAAGTACAAATCTTTGACTGTGTAACCATCCAGAGTAGTGACATCAAAATCAGGTGAATAGCTATGACCGTAGAAAGCATCTTGTGTGAAATCAGTAATAATATTCACTTTTTTACTGGCTTCGATATTTAGCTTATTCACACGAGGTTGCTCGTAATCGGAAGAGCTGTGGCCAAGCATAGCGCTCATTTTTAAGTCATCGCTCAGAGTCCAGTCTGCGGTTAAACTGACCTGATTTAATACCGACTCGTTGCGATCCTGACGGTTTTCATTACGCCAGGTCGCATTTTTATAATCGGCATAAATCACTTCTTTGCTGCCGTTGTTGTCACGCCAGACTAAGTCGTTCACCACCGAGTTATCTTTCACCGCCATATGATGTTCAGACAGTTCGTTTTCCAGTTTGCCGTGCATTAAATCCAGCACCAGACTGAAGTCTGAACTTGGTTTGTACTGCAAAGCTGCAGTGATACCTAAACGGTTTTGATCGTTTTCCCAGACTGAGTAACGGTGTCCACGCGGGAACCATAATTCGCCTGAATCCAATTCGGCTTGTAATGCAATATTAGTGGCATCTGCAGCTTTTTTACCACCTTCACGGCGCCAGCGCGTGGTGTTGGTGCCGTATTCATTGGTTGCTCTGTCGCTGTACGCCACTGACACCAAAGCACCAAAATCCGACCAGGTATTAGACAATAAAGCCGCGATACGAGGGTCAGTGCTGTCGGTATTGCTGTTGGTGCCAACCTGAGTGGAAATAGCCGCCTGAGCGCCATCGTAATCGAATGGTTTGGCGGTACGTAAATTAACAGTACCAGCTATGCCACCCTCTTCCTGATCGGCAGAGTAGGATTTTTTCACATCAATCTGGTTAAACAGCTCAGAGGCAAAAATATTAAAGTCAAAAGCACGGGTACGGGACACAGCACCACGCGCATCCATAGGCGAAGACGAAGTACCCAAAGCTTCCATGCCATTCACCTGGACACGGGTAAAATCAGGGCCTAAACCACGCAAAGAAATCTGCCGGCCTTCGCCACCTTCACGGGTAATAGTGACACCAGGCACACGCTGCAACGAGTCAGCCAGGTTCAGATCAGGGAAATCGGCAATATCTTCCGCCACTATCGAATCCTGAGCGATCATCGCTTCACGCTTCAGATCCTTGGCTTTGATAATAGAGCTGCGAAAGCCTTTCACTTCAATCACTTCTGTTTCTGATGCTTTAGCTTCTGCAGCTGATTGAGCCAGCAATACAGGGCTGTAAAAAGCCGGAATTGCGGCCAGAACGGCCAAAGCCAGATGACTCTTGCGAAGATTCGTCTTCATAATTAATCCATTATTCCTGGTTAGTTAAGCTGATTAAGTAAATCTGCCAAGCGCAAATGCGCAGCAGTCCCCCTAAAGAGCAACAACCAGTGATTTATGGACAAAGAATTTTATGAAGGTTTTTTTACAGTGGTAAATAGGAGGCTATAGGGGAATATTTTATTGGTTAAGCACAAGCAGAACGGCAACATGAGTTTGCACAATAAATTAGCAGGATGGAGCATTCCCAAAGCGGTCTTATAAAAAATACTCTCACTCGCAAGGAATGGTCACTATAGATCTACCTGATTAGCAGGCTGACTTTCTTTTGGACTCAGATCAGGTTCTTTGGTGTCTGAGACTTCTTTATGCTGACTAAACGATAGTAAAACACTGCTGTCTTTTTCAATACATATGTCTTTACTGACAGAGTTCACGAAGAAGTAGTTTCCACTATAAAAACCTAAATATATAAATTTCGATCCACCTTCAATTGGGCAGTTTTTTGAGCTAGTTTTCAGATAATAAAAATTAGATTTCTCATTTAATATGCTTGTTATGTTTTCACTCCCCTGAAAATAGGATGCAGATGGAAGTGCACAAATAAATATAATTACAAAGTTTCTAACTAACCTATTCTTTTCCATCAAGATTGGAGGTTTAGACAAGAAGTAAATAATACTTAAGATCGACGCAACGGGCAGAGCATAAGAAAGTCTCTTTTCAGGTTCAGACACGAATAAATAGTATAAATGTGTAGCTAGTGAAATAACGTTGGCTAACACAAGTAGAAGAATACATATAACCATAATCCAGAAAATAAATTTTATAGATTTAGGATCATCGCCATGTGGTTTTCTTGTTCCTTGCGAATTAAATGAGTCTAGTAGCACCCAAAAAAAGATCCCCAACGCTGCAGGTATCACTGGATAAGTTGCTGATTTTATCATGTCTATAGGAGACAAAAACTCTAATATATTAAAATGTAAAGGTGTCCAAAAACCCAGAAGGTAACAGATTCCGACAAAAACAAAGTAGAAATAACAAATGGCTGAGAAAGTCCAATTCATAGTTATATCAACACCTATTATTTTTAAATGTACGAACCATTAGATCTGACGCCATCCTCACCTTCACTACTGGATCTCAAACAATTCCACATCAAAAATCAGGGTTGAACCTGCAGGAATTTTGCCTGCGCTGCGATTGCCGTACCCCAGATTAGAAGGGATATAAAAACGGAATTTATCACCCACTTTCATTAACTGGACACCTTCGGTCCAGCCCGGAATAACGCGGTTTAACGGGAAAGAAATAGTTTCGCCGCGTTCGACTGAAGAATCGAATACTGTGCCGTCGATTAAAGTGCCGTGGTAATGCACCCGCACTGTGCTGCTGGCTGTTGGATGGCTTTCACCGCTGCCACTTTGTAAAACCTCATACTGCAGACCTGAAGCTGTGGTTTTTACGCCCTCTTTTTTACTGTTTTCAGCTAAAAATGCACTGCCTTTTTCCAGATTCAACGCTGCTGCTTTTTGGTTATTGGCGCTGTTATAAAAGTAAAAAGCTATGCAAGCAATCACTAGGATAATTAAAGCAATTTTCATGGTGGGTCCGGTTAATTGAGCTAGATAAAGCCATCTTATTGTTAATGTTGGTTTTGGTCAAAGATTGGGGTGAAGTTGGGTTGCGGGTTGTTGATTGTGGATTGTTGCACTGCCGCTTCGCGTCGAGTGCAACCTACAGCGCGGCAAATGCACCTGCGACCAGCAAGCTTAACAAGAGCGCCGTTCTAACCCCATTTTTCTTTGTTTCTAACCGCCGCTCTTGAGCCCACTGCTGGCTTTGCCTACAATGGCGCACGTTTTATTTATTACAGGCCAGAGCCATGACAGACACTAACACTCAAGACACAGCAGCACGCCCGGATTTACCGGATCGCCTTTGCACCAACCCACGTAGCCCGCATTATGTAGCAGCAATTTTCGAACACGATGTTGGTATTCGTTTGAATGGCAAACAGCGTTTTGACGTGGAAGAATATTGTATCAGCGAAGGTTGGGTTAAAGTGGCTGCAGCCAAAGCGCTGGACCGCCGTGGCCAGCCTTTACTGATGACGCTTAAAGGTAAAGTTGAAGCTTTTTATACCGAGCCAGCTTAAAGCCGCAGCTTTATTTGCCTTACTGCTCGCCCAGACTTTGGTTTGAACGCGAGACGGGCAGGGATAAACCCTGCCCCTACATTTTTGCGGCGAGTGCAACCTACAAAGCGAGTGCTAGTTCTACAAAACCCCTTCGCACTAAGCTTTCTCCATCAGCCCTGCCAGCTTAACCAAGAATACCAGCCAAATGCTGTCGCGAACTGTTGATCTGTGCAGTTAGTAAAGCTGTAGTCTGAGGCTTGATCGCTAATTCATCAGCAACCTGAGTAAAACCAGATACCAGCTCCATCAGTTCTCTGATCAGTTGTTCTGCCACTGACCAACGAGCGAAGCCTGCAGCGTCAGCCAGCTTTTGCAGCGCTTTAAGAGGAGGTTGTTTGCCGAAACCACAAAAAGAAGTGGCATGCTCGCCAAAAGGATTTGGACTAAAAGTGACGTCATAAAAGGGTGTGGGTTGCCATTCGCCACTGTCGCCTTGCATAAAGGCCCAGTTTTTACTGTGATCATCCTGATTGCAAAGCAGCAAGTTAAACATAGCCCTTTTAAACTGTAATTGGCCTGCTGCGGGCGATTTACATAAAATACGGCTGGCTTTGATCAAGTCTTCGTAGTCTAAACTTGGCAGCCGAAAATCCGCATCCAGCAGACCACAGGCGCTATGCAAGTGGCGTCTTCCGCTGCTGCCATCCGCCTTATTGATGTAATCAAAACGTTTCACTGCAAGCCATTGCTCAGCGCCAGAGCCTTGAGGCGCATTTAATAACTTCCACTCCGGAGGTTTTAGCCCTGCCCGCTCAGCCAATGTTAAATAAGCGGCTTCGCATACCCCTTCTTCATGGCCCAAGGCTAAATTGGCAGAGGTAAACTTTACTAACCATGCCTCATCATTGGCTATAGCTTTGGTCCTGCATATCTTGTAGTTATCGCCCTGGAAAAACACTTGTGCTTTGGGTCTTGCACCGCCGGCACTACCAGCAGTAATTAACGCGTTTAACACCTCTTCAGTTTGACCATCAAAAATCGCCTGGGCATTTAGCCCTAAACTGTCCAGACTAATGTCTGCAGCTGATTCTTCCTTATAGTCAGAACCTGGACTGAAGGATAAAGCGCCAAGAGCGGAATCACCGACAAAAGCCAACCTGTCCATGGCTGTAATAGTTGCAGGTAAGATGCCGTGGCGGCGGAAAACACGGTCTTGCAGTAACAATCCCCAGCCGTCAGGCAAGGCATCGGCAAATACACCATGCAAGCCGCCATGTGGAGTTTTTGGTGCTTGTTGCACTGCAGAATTAAAGTTGATGGCAAAAGGTGACAGGTTTTCAAACTGACTTAGATAATCTTGATCATACTGAAAAAACACACCTTGCCGGTTTTGCGCAAGCACACCAACAGACACCTTTTTCCCTGACTCAAGCGTGCGGCATACATGCAGTTTTTGCACAGGTCTAAAAGCCATCTTTGAGTACCTCCTCAATAGATTGCGGTGCAGTCAGGCTTTGGGCTTGTTGTTGGGTTAATCCATAAAGGCGCTTTAAATCATCCAATGTTTGCCAAAGCAGAAGCAGCTGGCGAAATGAAATTTGCCCTGTCAGCTCAAATTTTTTGATGGTTGCAGCGGGCACAGTGCTGCGCTCTGCCAATTCCAGCCGGGAGAGTTTGGCGTGCTGCCTTAGCTTGCGCAAATGCTCAGAAAAAGCTTTTTGCACATCATTTTCAGCAAGCAACATATACTTCATGGCGATCTCTAAATGGATACTATGGTATCCATTATAGTCAAATTTATGATTTTTTGGACACTATAATATCCATTTAATAAAGAAACCTAAGTTCCAGCTAAGCTTAAAACTCCGCCGTAATCCCGAGCATATAAGTACGGCCACTGTAGGTGCTGTTGTAGGCTCTGTCGCTGGAGTCGCTGTATAATTCATCGCGCTGGTTGGTTAGGTTTAGGGCTTCGAGATTTAGTTTTATATGGACATTGAGCCGGTAATACGCTGAAAAATCGAGATTAGTGCTCTCGTGATAACCACGTTCGTCATCGTCGATAGAACCACTTTCAACTGCTGTGATGTACTTGCCTCTGTAAGCCGCCGCAACACGAGCGCCCCAAACTTTGGTTTCGTAATACAAGGTCAGGTTATAACTTTGCTTTGATAAGCCAGGAAACGCTTTGCGCTGGCTCTGGCCTGAGCTTTCGACATTCGGATACAAGGTGTCGCCATCGGCCCAGGTGTAGTTGGCTATCACGCCTGAATGCTGAAAAGGCACTGGCAGGAAATCCAAATCACGTTGTAGCGCCAGTTCAAAACCCTGAATGCTGGACGAGCCTGAGTTTTGTGGTGACGAGACATTAAAGATATCGTTCACCGTTTTTCCGTCAGGTAATAAGTCGGCAGGAAGCCCCAGCTCGCTATAAAGCCGTTGCTCTGTTTTGGTCTGAATAAAATTGTTGATGTCTTTATAAAACACAGCCACCGACGCCAGTCCTGCATTTTCAAAATACCACTCCAGTGCCATATCAAAGTTATCAGAATCATAGGGTTGCAGCTCTGGGTTGCCTGTGGAAATTTGACCTATATCAGTTTCGCCCAAGGAGGTTTTACTGACATAAACCGAAAAGGCCATGGCGTCTAAGGATGGGCGGGTGATATTTTTGCTCAGACCAGCGCGCCAGATCAGATCTTCTGCCAGATCATAAGCCAGATCCAGGCTCGGCAAATAACCTGAATAACTGCGCTCGATGCTGGCAGGTTGCATGTAAGACACACCTTGTGAACTCATTTTGGTGTCGAAAAAACGCAGGCCCAATCTCGAGCGTAACGGTGAACCTGCAAGCTCTGAGTCATGGTGATACAACAGGTAAAGCGCATTGGTTTGCTCAGCTAAATCGTACACTGTGCTGCTCAAAGTATTGGCGTCCGTTAAGGAAAAATCGCTCAGGCCATAAAAATTCTGCACTGCAGCTATATTGCCTTCCAGCCAGCTTTGGTCCGGATGGCCGTTATAAATTTGCACCTGACCTGGGCTCAGGCTAACCATACCCTGATTCTTTGGTGTCGCGTTGTTATACGGAAAACCACTGGCTTCTTGCTCAAAGCCCGAGTTACTGAACTTTTTATAGTGAATACCAAATTTAAGCGCATTGTTATCGCTGAGCTGGTAATCAACATCCAGCTTGGCATTATCAAAGCTGGAATAAATAAAGTTCGACTGGAAAAACAGGTCTTTGACTGTATAACCTTCGATAGAAGTGACATCAAAATCAGCCGAAGAACTGCGGCCATAAAAAGCGTCCTGGCTGAAGTCTGTAGTGATGGAGGCTTTTTTCTTCGCTTCAATATTGAGTTTCTGCAACAGCGGCTGGCTGTAGTCGGATGAACTATGGCCCAACATAGCGCGGATCTGCAGATCGGCAGTGGCGGTCCAGTCTGCGGCCAGGCTGATTTGATCAAACACCGACTCGTTATAATCCTCCCGGCTTTCATTACGCCAGCTGGCATTCTTGTAGCTGGCATAGACTACTTCTTTGTCGCCTTTAGCACTTTCACACCAGATCAAAGAGTTCACCAGGTTATTATCTTTTACCGCCATATGATGTTCAGCCAGCTGGTTTTCCAACTTACCGTGCATCCAATCCAGCACCAGACTGAACTCCTGATTGGGTTTGTATTGCAGCGCTGTTGTGATACCTAAGCGGTTTTGTTCGTTTTCCCAGACAGAAAATCGCTGACCACGTGGAAACCATAACTCGCTAGAGTCCAGCAGGTTTTGCAGTTCAGTATTGCTGCTGTCGGCCGCTTGTTTGCCGGTTTCTCGCCGCCAGCGTGTGGTATTGCTGCCATATTCATTGGTAGACCGAATGCTATGAGTGATAGATACCAAAGCTCCAATATCTGACCAGAGCTCAGAGAACACAGCGGAGAAGCGTGGATCGGAGCTATTGGTGTTGCTGTTCGTGCCCAACTGAGCCGAAATACTGCTTTTTGGCCCGTCGTAATCAAAAGGCTTGGCAGTGTGTAAATTGACAGTGCCCGCTATACCACCTTCTTCCTGATCAGCTGAAAAGGATTTTTTGACATCAATCTGGTTAAACAGCTCAGAGGCAAAAATATTAAAGTCAAAAGCCCTGGTTCTGGACACAGCGCCGCGCGCATCCATAGGCGAAGAGGACGTACCTAAAGCTTCCATCCCATTCACTTGCACCCGCGTGAAATCCGGGCCTAAACCCCGCAATGAAATCTGCCGGCCTTCGCCCCACTCTCTGTTAATAGTAATGCCAGGCAAGCGCAGCAAGGAGTTGGCTAAGTTCAAAGCTGGAAAATCGGTAATATCGTCAGCGACCAAGGAATCCTGTGCAATCATAGCCTCTCGTTTTAGTGTTTTGGCCTGAGGCAACAATGCTGTAGCAACGGTGTTCTGCTGGGTAACAGCACTGGAACGTATAGCTATCACTTCCACAGCTGCAGGCGGTTTTTGGGTTTTAACGGCGGGAATAGCAGCAGCCATAGCTGGTTGTTCTACTACAACTTTGGCTCTAATCAACCAGCCTTTTTCGCGGGGAATAGCTTCTAAAGGCTGCTGCGATAACAGCTGATGCAGGGCTTCAGTGGGTTCGAATTCACCATAAAGAGCCGGTGCTTGTCGCCCTTCAAGCAAAGCAGGATCGTACAATAACGGCTGATTTGCCTTGCGGGCAAATTGCAGCAAGGCAGTAGATAAAGGCTGAGATGGCAGTGAATACAACTGCTTCTGTGAAGCTTCAGCAGCCCATACAGCGGGGCTTTTGCACCAGCACAAAAGCAATAACACACAGAGTTCAGGTCGTAACCACACAACCCGCCCCCACTGCTACTCTGACCTACTCAGCCGGATACCGCTACTGTTTTGCTGCAGCGTCAGGCCATAAGCTTCAGTCAAAGCCGACAAGGTTTGTTGGGTATTGGCCAGTTCAAAACGACCTGCCACCCGTAAATCTGCGACCTCAGCACTGGCGCTGACAGGCACCAAAGCCGAGCGGTTTAGCCTGTGCAGTAAATAGCCTAAGGTTTCGTTTTCAATTTCAATCCAGCCGGAGCGCCAGTCGACTAACTGTTGCAAATCCACTTTTTGCACTTGTGATAATTTATTCTGCTGAATACGAATTCGCTCACCACTTTTGAGCAACTGACTTGGGCCAGCAGCGCTAGCCTGCACCTGCACAGCGCCTTCGTACACTGTGATATCAATCAGATCCGGGTCGCGATCAATATTAAATTCGGTGCCAACAGCCACTACGCTGGCTTGATCCAGTCGCACTTCAAAAGGCCGTTGTTTGTCTTTGGCGACAGCAAAATAAGCAGCACCCTGACCTTGCAGCACCTGACGTTTATCTGCCGTAAAAAACACAGTGAGCTGACTGTCTGGCGCTATATCAACCACTGAGCCATCATCAAGCCCTTGTTGCATGCTGCTGGCCTGAGCAGTTTTCAGCTCATAAGGCGCAGGACTAGAAAACAAGCTGCCATTGCCCAGATAAAGCAACATCACCAACACAGAACTGCATGCCATAGCAGCACCAGCCAGCTGCAATTTAGGCCACTTCAATTTAAGCAACAGGGGAAGAGATAACTGCCAACGTTTTAACGGCGAAGGCTGATAAGCAGACAAAGCTTTAGTTAAAGCCTGGTCCTGCCAGGTTTCGACCATAGATTGCAGCAGTACAGGGTGCCTTGGATCGGCATCCAGCCAATGGCTAAACCGCCTTTTACTCAGGCTGTCCAGCTCACCACTGGCGAGTTTTTCCACCCAACTGGCGGCTTGCAGATACAGTTCCTGCTCTGCCTGTTGTTTAGTATTCAACTTTTCTTGTTCACTCAAAATAGGACTCACATACCCTGGCTTACAAAACACGCTGCTGATCGATCAGACGCTGAATATCCGCCAGCGCCCTGCTGACATGTTTAGATACTGCATCCTCGCTGATTTGCAGTAAAGCAGCAATATCACTGCGGCTTTTGCCTTCCATCCGCAACAGCACAAAGACTTGTCGTCTTAATGGCGGCATCGCAGATAGCGCCTGACTAAAGCGATCAACAGTTTGCTGCATGCTGGCCATTTCTTCCGGGTTGGCGCTTTGACACACCACTTGATCAGTCTCTTCAGCCTGGACAGGTTTTAACCGCATTAACATATGACGGGCCACAGTGAAGGCATAAGCAAGAGGATTCAGAATAGGCCGCTGCTTTGCCTGTTCCAGCACACGGGCAATAGACTCCTGAAAAATATCGGCGGCATCAGCACTACTGGCATTTCGCTCCAGATAACGAGCCAAAGGCGCAGCATTTTTTAAGGCTTGGTGCACATCCTGCTCTGGCTTTTCAACGATCGACATAAAGCCCCCATACTCACATTCATAGTCAAACCATAACGGATGGATATGACAGTATGTTGACAACGATGTCAGAGAGGGAAAAGAGCATAGGAATATAACGAAAGGTAGTTAGGAGAAAAGTGAGTTAGACAGCAAGAAAGAAGGCCAGTGACGGCCTTCTATAAACACAGAATTAATTAATTTCAGTAACAAACTGCTCGCGGCTACGACGAATTTTTTGCAGCTTCACCAGCCAGTCGCCTTCATCGGCACGGTAACCTAAAGGCAATAACAATACTGAACGTAAACCCTTTTCTTTTAAGCCAAGGATTTCATCCACTTTCACCGGATCAAAACCTTCCATAGGCGTGCTGTCAACTTTCAGCTCGGCTGCAGCAATCAAAGCCGAACCTAAACCAATGTAAGCCTGACGGGCCGCATGTTGATAGTTGGTTTCAGCGTCACGCTGCGGGTAAGTACTCAGCAGCATAGCGCGGTAGTTTTCCCAACCTTCGTTTTTAAAACCACGGATTTCGTTGGTTAAATCAAACATAGTGTTAATATGCTCAGCTGTGTAGTTGTCCCATGCCGCAAACACCAATAAATGTGAGCTGTCCGTGATCTGCCCTTGATTCCAGGCGTGCGGCTTAATTTGCTCGCGTATGGCTTTATTAGTGATCACCAGCACTTCATAAGGTTGTAAACCACTGGACGTAGCGCTTAAACGGATAGCTTCCAGAATAAAATCGATTTTATCCTGTGAAACAACCTGGCTAGGATCGAATTTTTTGGTGGCATAACGCCATTCTAATTTACTGATTAAATCAGACATCTGGTACTTCCTTAAACAACAAAGAGGGAACAAAACGGAGCGCGATTATACGCCTCTGTGTTTAGGTCTGTTAGTTGATATCAGTCTGACTTATGGCATTTTATTTGGATGAGCTTTGGCTTATGTGCGTGGCACTTCAAAAACCAATCCAAACAGCAAAAGAGCCTGTGGCCCCTTTGCTATTTAGACTGTCGCCACTGCTCGTTTAATGTTTTGCAGCAGGGGTCACCTCCACTCTTTCCATACTGCTTTCCGGCATATCCAAAGCATAATCCAATTGTACTAACATATCTTTATGCTCATGGCCTGTGGCTGTGTACTGCCATTGTTCCAGCGCTGTGATACTGACCTTATCAAAAGTAGCTGTGGGTACAGAACGCATGATGCGGACGTTACTCACTTTGCCTTGGGCTGATATATCAAACTTGGCCTGCACATAACCTTCTATTTGTTGTTCGGCGGCCTGAATTGGATACTTAGGTTCAACCCGCATCACGGGAACCGGTTCATTCTTAGCAACTGCAGTATTAGACGCAGCCTGAGCGGGTTGTTGTAACCAAAGACCTGTGGTCAGCACCAGTGCTACTGCAGCTACTACTGTGGTTTTACTAAAACCCTGCTGAGTTTGTAATTGAATTAAACGTTGTTTCATCTGTTTTATATCTCCGTAGTGAGTGGTAAGCCCCTGCCAGCTGACTGGCCTTGGCTCTGAGTTGCTTAGTAAAGCTTTACCGTAAGCAATTTTGTCGGCTGTGGATGCGTTGGCTAACACCAGCGCATCACAAGCTAATTCCTGATCCTGACGGTAGGCGCTATAGGCCAACCAACACAAAGGGTTAAACCAGAACAGCATCAATAAACCCAGGGCCAGCAGGTTGCAGAGTAAATCTCCACGGCGCCAGTGCATCAGTTCATGTTGAAGAATCAATTGCTGTTGCGTGAGTGAAAAACGCTGGAAAAAATCAGCAGGTAACAGAATTTCAGGCTTTAACACACCGCTGATATAAGGCCCCTGCGCCTTATTGCTGATCAAACATGGCAAATCGGATTGAAGTAAGGCGGGTTTAAGATCAACCAGTTTGGCCGCTGCTTTTTCTTTACCCAGTTGCAACTGTCCACGCAGCACAACCGCAGCAAACAGCACTACACCACAAAGCCAAAGCCATCCGATAAAAGTGCCAGCGCTAAACTGTTGCTCTGCTTGCTGTAAACCTACCTGATAGACCTGCATTACCGCCAAAGTGCTGTTGCTGCTTAGCTGCAATGGCAGAACAAAACATAAGAGCAATAAAGGCACCAGGCACCACAATGCATACAAGGTGCGAACTCCGAGCTGCCTGAGCAAATAGGGCCGAAGCACAAGCAAGGTCAACAGTACTAACGACAGAGGCAGCAGTAATTCCAGCAGCAGACTAATCATTTTTATTCTCCTGCTCCCAGTGGGCGATCAGTTGTTTCAGCTCAGCAATATCCTGTTCTGCCAGTTTGTCCTGCTGAGCAAAACCCGCCACTAAAGGCGCGATACGACCAGAAAATACCCGCTGAATAAAACTCTGGCTTTCCTTCATCTGATAATCGGCCTGCTGCAGCACAGGGCTGTATAAATAAGCCCGGCCATCTTTCTCAAAAGACACAGCACCTTTAGTCACCAGGCGGTTCAGCAGAGTTTTGACTGTTTTTTCATGCCACTGACTGGCATCGGCTAAAGCATCCACTACCTGATTGGCTGTAACAGGCGCCTGCTGCCATAACACTTTTAACACTTCCAACTCGGCCTGACTGATATCTTTCATTGCACATCACCTATCGATTACAACCGTAATACATAAACTATTACATCTGTAATCGATAAGTGCAATAGCGTGGAAGAAATAATTTTCAGCAGGCTTTTTATAACTAGTCCTGCCAAATGATTGCGTTAACAATTTTCACCTGACAAAAGTCTGAATTTGCATTTACACTCAGTAGAACAAACAGATAGCAGAGTTATCTTTATGCAGACTACGGCTTCCCCTGCACAAACAGGTCAGGTGCTGACACTGGATCATTTTGTCAGCCACTGGCAACTGATGATAGATTTATTAGCACGTCAAGCTGATGTACCTTGTGCTTTGATCAACAGAATGGATGGCAGCCAGCTGGTATTGCAGGTGACCAACAGCAATGGCAAACATCCGTTTTTTGCCAGTCAAAGTATGCCGCTGCAACTGAATTCCTACTGCGCCAATGTGCTGCGCACGCAAAAACCTCTGCATATAGCAGATGCGACCCATGTTCCTGAAATGCATGACAATCCCACTGCAGCGCTGGGGCTAGTGTTTTATCATGGCTACCCGCTGTATTGGCCTGATGGTCATCTGTTTGGCACCATTTGTATTCTGGATTACTTCAACAGACCTATGGACGAAAATCACACCCAGTTGCTGCAACTCTTTAAAGAAGCCATTGAAGGCGATTTGGCGTTATTTGATCAAAACGTTGAACTGCAGCAGCAATTGCAGGAAGAAAAAAATTACAATCACCAGTTGATGCTATCGTTACAGCAATCTCACTATAATTTGCCCCAGCTTTCTGATTTATTAGCCAATTTAATGCAAATGCTGCAACAACAAATGCAGCAGAGCCAGCAGCAGTTGCAATTGATGTACAGCCGATTGCTGCAGCCTGAGCATCAACTGACCTTGCCTTTGCTTAAACCTGGCCTGCAGCAACTGAAACAACAGAGTTTATGCTGGGCAGTATTATCAGGAATGCTGGAAAAACTGACAGGTGTACAGGCCCAGCGACAGACAACAAGCAAAGTTGTAGATCTGGCTGAACGTGGCGCTTACCAAGCCTCGATTTTATTAAAAGCGTATCCAAGAATTTCATCCACTATTTCGCCTTTGCTGGCCTGTTCACTGCCCCCTCAAATACTGGAATTATTGTGCTGTGCTTTAAGCTGCTATTTGCTAAACCATAGTGTAAGCCGCACACCTGAGCTGGGTATCAGCACTGAACAGCAGGGAACACAATTGCAACTCAACTGGATCTTGTTGTATCCATGGCAGAAAGAAGTTAAAGCAGAAGAAAACCACGCTGAGCCTTTTTGGGTGTTTAGTCAGTATCTGGCAAAGTTATCAGGCGTAAAGCTGCAACAGGAAAGCACAGTGGAAAAACTACAGATCAGACTGTATTTGACGCAGGCAGCGGAAGAACTGACCGCCAGCTGTTAAATGAAAGTATTCTGGCAGACAGAGCTGCAGCCGTTATTTTGCTGTATACAGCACTACAACCTCCGCTTAATCCTAAATTTTCCTTCATCCGTCAGGGTTTTATTTATAGCTCTACTGGCCTATGCTAGCGTCAACTTATTGCTTTGACTGAACAAACGCGAGTGTGTATGAAATTTAGTTTTTCAGCCCTGATGATGGTTGTGGCGGCAGGTGCTGCTCAGGCCGCAACTGAACCTTTAACTGCCCAGCATGTATGGCAAGTGGCGCGTCCCGGTGCCATGACCTTATCACCCAGTGGTCAGCAACTGGCATTGACTGTCACCCGTTATGATCTGGCCGCCGACAAAGGCAATGCTGATATTCATATTCTGGATTTACGTACCCAGCAACTGACGGCTTTAACCCAGCACCCGGATTCAGATACTGCACCAGCCTGGAGCCCTGACGGTCGTCAACTGGTGTTTTTGTCCAAACGCAGCAATGAAACGAATCAACTGTTTTTATTACCTTTAACAGGTGGTGAAGCTAAAGCTTTAACCAAGTTACCTGTTGCTGTGCAGCAACCCAAATGGTTTCCGGATGGGCAGCGTATTTTGTTTCTGGCCAATGTACCTAAAGGGTTTAATGGTGACTTTGCCGCTTTGGCTGAAGAGTTAAAGCAGAAAAAAGACAATAAAGTGACAGCGCGGGTGACAGAAGACAGAGTCTATCGCTTCTGGGATCACTGGTTAACCGATGACAGCTATCCGCATTTGTTCAGTATTAACATTCATACCGGCGAAATAGCCGACTTAACACCAGGCTGGGATCGCAGGTTTAGTTTAAATGGCGATGCTGAATTTGATATTTCTACAGATGGCCGCCAGATTGCAGTCAGTGCAGTGACCAGCCCACCGCCTTTTGATCAGCTGAATCACGATATTTTGATTGTTAAAACTGACGGTTCAGGTGAGTTTGTCAATATCACAGCAGACAATCCGGCCAGTGACAGCAACCCAAAATTCAGCCCTGATGGTAAAAGCCTGGTCTATGGCGCACAGCGCAGTACCTTTTTTACCTCGGATAATAACCAGCTGATCCGCTTTGATTTTAAACCTCAGCAAAAAACTAATTTAACCAAAGACTGGGATCTGTCGGTGGATGACTGGGAGTTTGGTCCAAACGGTACTTTGTATTTTCAGGCCGCTGACAAAGCAAAATCTGCTTTATACAGCATGCCTTTGGCTGGTGGTCAGGTACAGCAGTTGTTGCGTCAGGCCGATATCAGTCAGCTGCAAATTGGCCAACAACAGCAAATGTATCTGGTGCAACACAGCATGAACCAGATGCCGGAAATTTATAGCCTGGATAATAAAGGCCGCACCTTGAAACAGCTGAGCCGGATCAATCAGGAGCTGCAACAAAGCATTAGTTGGGGCAAAACTGAAGATGTCAGCTTTGCCGGAGCAGATGGCAAACTGGTACAGGCTTATATTACGTATCCGCCCAACTTTGACCCCAATAAAAAATGGCCTTTGCTCAATGTATTACATGGCGGTCCACACAGCTATTCGGGTGATAGTTTCAGTTACCGCTGGAACTCACAGGTGTTTGCAGCAGCAGGTTATGTAGTGATCCAGCCCAACTTTCATGGCTCGACCAGTTTTGGCCAGGCTTTTGCTGAATCTATTCATGGTGAACATCCAGTGAAGCCTTTTATGGATAGTGAAGCTGCTGTGGATTACATGTTGTCGCGTGGTTTTATCGACGCCACCCGTTTAGCGGCGGCTGGTGGCAGTTATGGTGGTTATCTGGTGAGCTGGATTGCCGGTCATACCGAACGATACAAAGCACTGATTAACCATGCGGGTGTGTACAACCTGATGGGCCAGTTTGCCTCTGACGCGACCACACACAGAGTACATGCCTATGGCGGTGCGCCCTGGAGCGGGTTAGAGATCATGCAGCAGTGGAACCCTGCATTGTTTGCCGATAAGTTTGTCACTCCTATGCTGATTATGCATGGTGAGCAGGATTATCGTGTGCCCGTGACTCAAGGGTTGGAAATTTATGGTGTCTATAAAGGCAAAGGCTTAGATGCACGTTTGGTGTATTTCCCCAATGAAAACCACTGGATTTTAAAACCCAACAACTCCATTTTCTGGTTTAACGAATTCACCAGTTGGCTACAACGTTATGTACCGGCGGGTCCAACAGATTGAGTTTAGCTGCTGTAACCTCGCTTTATCAGCAACAGGTCCAACAGGGCCTGTTGTTGTATGACGAGCCACAATATCAAGCGGTATTGGCTCTGCAGCAGATAGCAGATCAGTTGTGTTCTGGCATACCCACTTTAGGTTTGTATCTGCATGGCCCTGTCGGTCGAGGCAAAACCATGTTGATGGATTTGTTTTATCAACAGCTACCTGTGGATGGCAAAATCCGGCTGCATTTTCATCATTTTATGGCGAGGGTGCATCAGGAATTAACACAGCATCAGGGCGAAGCCGACCCTTTATTACAAATCGCCAAAGACTGGGCACAACAATACAAAGTGCTGTGTTTTGACGAGTTTTTTATTAACGACATAGGCGACGCTATGTTGCTTGGCACTTTATGGCGTTACTTGTTTCAGTGTGGTGTGGTGCTGGTCACCACCTCCAATGCAGTGCCTGAAGAACTGTATAAAAATGGCCTGCAACGTCAGCGTTTTTTACCCACTATTGATCTGCTGCGTCAGCACTGCAGGGTGTTGACGCTGGATAACGGCATAGATTACCGGCGCTTAAAGCAAAGCCCGATGCGTTATTACTGGCAGGGAGCTACTGAAACAGAGTTAAAGCAGCAGGCGGAGCAGTTATTTGGTGAAGTGCAGCCCCTGCCCGACTTTGAATTGTTGGGCCGCTCTTTTCCGGTTTTATGGAGTAATGAAAAAATCATAGGTTTTGATTTTATGGCGCTCTGCTCCGGGCCACGCAGTCAGCTCGATTATATGCAGCTGGCAAGCCGTTACCAAGCCATAGCTGTGCTGGATGTGCCACAATTCAGCGCTGTGTCGGACACTGCCATTTTGCATGGTGTGGAAGACAGTTATCAGCGTGAACATCAGGATATTTATATCAGCAAGCTGGACAACGAAGCCCGGCGTTTTATTGCCTTAGTGGATGAGTGTTATGACAGAGGCTGCTTATTACTGCTGACCTCTGCTGTGGCGATTTCAGAGCTGTATCAGGCGAAACAGCTGGAATTTGCTTTTGCCCGCTGCGAGTCACGTTTATATGAAATGCAGCAGTGGCAAACTGCTGCGGCTGGTCAAAGCCAAACCGCAGAAGCTGCGTTGTCCTGATTTATAAATAATCTACTTACAGATAACGTATCCAGGCCTGCTGGCTGCGTTTTTTATACAAAGAAAACCATTTAGTTGGGTAATACAAAGCTGCAGCTAACAACACGCTAGTCAGCCAGATCCAGCCCATATGCTCCATACCAAACCTGTCTCCCTGATTAGGCCCAAACAGAGTGACTAAAATCCAATGCAGCGCCAGCAATACATACAAATGCAGTATGTAGAAAAACATTGGTGCTGAACCAAAGTTCACCAGAATTTGAGTCCAGTTGCCTTGCTGTTTCTCCAGCGCAAGCAGCAGTAAAAACATCAGGCCTAAAGTGACCAGCAGGAAATTTAATGATGGCGGATACTTGGTCAGATTCAGCATCGACATCAGGGTTGTGAGCAAATCCGGATAGAGTTGCCAGTCCAGGGTTTCACCGTAGATGTTAAAACCACGCAGCAGCACAAACAGCACTAAACAGCTTGCTCCCACCTGCAACAATAAAGTGCCACGATGCTCTGCAGACATAGTCTTACTGTACAAAGGCCCCGCCAGATAACCCAGAAGAATCACGCCTATCCAGGGTAAGACCGGATAACTGGCTTTGATTTTAATGGCGCCTTCACTCACCAGATAATTACGGTCATGCAAAATAGTCCAGAGCGTATAACCCCATTCATCCGGCTGGAAATGAATAGGAGTCAGCAGGTTGTGGCCAAAGACGATGCCAAACCCCAGCAGGGCCAATACAGCTTTTGGCCACTGACTGACCAAAGCCAACACCACCATACTCAGGCCAATAGCCCAAATCACCTGCAACCAAATAGTGTCATAGGTTCCCATCCAGGCAAGGGGCAACACTATCCATTCCAGTGCTATCAGGAACAGCCCCCTTTTTAGTAAAAAACTGCGAGCTGAACGTGCCGGACCATTGGCAGGATTGGCATATAACCAGGCCGACAAACCCGTTAAAAATACAAAAACCGGCGCACATAAATGCGCTGCAAAACGGCTGAAAAACAAGCTTGCTGATGTGATGTCGAGATCCATAGGATCGGACACTTGCAGGTGATAAAAAAATCGCTCCCGCACATGGTCCAGCAACATAATCAGCATCACCAGACCCCGCATCATATCGATGCTTTGGATGCGACTGCGTGCA
>JAHIWM010000113.1 GCA_018815765.1 Gammaproteobacteria bacterium
ATGAGCTTGCTGGCAACTATTTATCCTGCATTAAGCGCGAGCAAAGTGCAGCCTGCTTTTGTGTTAGGTCAACGCTAAGCAGTACATCTGAATAGGAAAACAGGTCAGAGTTAGTCGGGGTCAGTCTCACTCTGGCGTTTTTTAATGCGATTCTGCCAGGCTTTTTTTGCTGACAAACACCAGAAGTAATCCACCAGCGCGTAACCCAAAGCCGATAAGGTACAGCCTACAATCAGGCTACCGAGCAGAAAAGGTTTACCTATGGTATCCAGGCTATCAATCAACCAGCTTAAACTGACCTGTGGTTCTACATGATGACCAGGGTGGCCCAAAATCAGGGCGCCTAATTGATAACAGATAAAAAATATCGGTCCCATAGTCAGTGGATTGGTCAACCAGACTAAAGCGGCTGACAAAGGTAAGTTGACTCTGAACAAAATAGCTAAAGCGGCGGCCAATACCATCTGAAATGGCATAGGGATCAGGGCTACAAACAAACCCACTGCAAAAGCGCCGCGGGCAGAACGGCGGTTAAAGTGCCACAAATTGTTGTCATGCAACAAAGTGCCAAAGATCTTTAGCGACGGGTGTTGCTTGATTTTTTCTGTATCTGGTAGATATTTCTTAATTAGATTCTTTGCCATTACAACTCATTAATGAAAAATTAACGTGAACCGTTTTTTCATCGGCGTGATCAGCGGATGTCTATTGTCATTATTTTCACCAATAGTGCCAGCCCTTTTGTGGCTTATTTTCCTGCTGTGTTTGATCTTGATCTGTATTTATTACCGTTTGTTATTTTTCACTGGTCTTTGTTGCGCGTTAAGCCTTTGGCTTTGGCAAGTGCAGCAGCATCAGTTGCATACAGCGCAGTTACTTGGCTTGTCCGATCCATGGCTGAAAGGACAAGTCGTCAGTATCAGACAACAGGATCAGGACTTCAGCAGATTTTTATGGCAAATAAATGAAGGGCCACAACAAAGTTACTTATTAAGACTACGTTGGCAGGACGCGCCAGCGCTTTTAGGCCAGGGACAGCACTGGTGGCTTAAAGTGCGCTGTAAAGCTGTTCGGGCACCGGCTAATCCGGGGTCAGTGCATGTAGAAGCCAACGCCTATGTACTGGGTATTATTGGCAATTGTGTGGTGAAGGACGGGCTGTTGCTGAATGCAGAGTGGGATCATCGTCAGCAACTGTATCAACGCTTACTGCAAAAAATTGCTGACTTGCCCTCTTTTTCACTGATCACCGCCTTTACCTTAGGCGAACGGCCTTTTAGTGACGAGCTGTGGTTAGGTTTACAAGCCACAGCTTTAGGGCATTTAATTTCGATATCCGGTTTTCATATTGGTCTGCTGTTTGGCTGGGTCTATGGCCTGATGCTGTGGTTCGCTAAACTTCATATCAATTTACTGTGGTGCAGAAAAGCTGCACCTTTTGTCGCCTTCACTGCGGCCTGGTATTACAGCTTATTGGCAGGTTTTGCCATTCCCACGTTACGGGCTTTGCTCGCTTTGGCTTTAGCCGTTTATTTGATGCAGCAGCACAGGCGCTTAAGTTACAGCCAAAGCTGGATCTTGGTCTGTGGGTTCTTATTGTTACTCAATCCCTTATGGGTGATGAGCATCAGTTTTTGGCTGACGCTTTATGCTGTGGCTTTGATCTTTTTATTTGTCTGGTCTTATCCTCTGACAGACCGCAGTTACCGGGGCCTGATAAAACATGGGCTGAAATTTCAGGCCGTGATGACGCTGTTAATGAGTGCGCCCACCTTGCTGTTTTTTCACGGTATAGCCCCTTTGGCTTTGTTGTCGAACCTGATTTTTGTGCCCTGGTGCTCGCTTTTGGTGATCCCTTATCTGCTGATTGCTTTGTTGCTGGAGCTGGTTTTACCAGCGGATATGATGTGGCACTGGCAACTGGCTGATCTGTTGTTATCACCTTTACAGCAGTGGCTGATGGCAGGCGCTTCTATGGATTACTGGTGGTTGCTGCCGGCTCAAACAGTATTTTCTGCTCTTTGTGTTGCCTTGTTATTGCTCGCGCTGTTTTTTCTGCCTGCAGTTATGCCCAGACTCAGAACTGCGTTGTTATTACTGCCTTTTGTCGTTTTGTTATGGCCCAAAATAGCTCAGTGGCAATTGCATCTGATTGATGTCGGGCAGGGCACTGCCGTGCTGTTGCAAAAAGGCGATAGAGGGCTGTTGTACGATGTTGGGCCTGTGTATGGCAGTTTTAATGCCACCGAAGCTTATGTATTGCCTTATTTACATTATCAGGGCATACGGCAACTGGATTATTTGGTGTTAAGTCATCCGGATACCGATCATACAGGCGCTTTTGCCGAAGTCCTGCAAGCTTATCCGAAGGTAAAATTGATTGCTGACTTTGAAACCGGCTTTTTGCAGCAACCTTGTGTATCTTTGCCTGCTAATTATCTGGATGCAGAGCTGTGGGCCTTTCGAAGCCAACTTCAGCGGGAGGAAGGCAATAACAGCTCTTGTGTTCTGGCAATAAAAACCGCCGAATGGCAAACACTGCTGACTGGTGATATAGGTCATAGCGTAGAAACGGAATTATTAATTGATCAGCCCAACCTGACGACTGACCTGCTATTGCTGGGCCATCATGGCAGCAAAAGCTCCAGCCAACTGAACTTCTTAAGCACTGTACAACCTCTGCTGGCGCTGAACAGCGCTGCTGCCAATAATGCCTATGGCCACCCTAGTTCTGAGGTGTTGGGACGACTGGCATTGCTACAAATTCCGCTACTCAATACTGCAGAGCATGGAGCTATTCGGATTGAAATAACAGAACGACAGCTCCATATCTGGCCTTATCGGCAACAGCCTTTGCCATTTTGGCTGCAAAAGCAGTGAACAATTGCTGAAAGCGCAGAAACAACAAGGTAGAATAGCGGCGGTTTTCTTATTCTTTGGGGTTAAATTTGTCTTCACAAACAACAGGTTCAATTAGCACCTTTAAACGCCTGATGCGTTATTTAAAACCCTACAAAGCGGGGTTTGCACTTGCGATGCTGGGTATGGCTGGTTACGCCTGTGTGGACATCTACTTTATTTCTCAGTTCTCCAGCTTTATTGACCGCGGTATCACGCAAAAAGATACAGCTTATTTAGCCTGGGCACCGGTGTTTGTGGTCGGCATGTTTTTCTTACGTGGACTATTCAACTTTGTTTCCAGCTACTGCTTAAACTGGGCTGGAACCCATATAGTCAAAGACTTACGTCAACAGTTGTTCCGCCAAATGATCGCTTTGCCTGTCAGTTATCATGACAAACATTCGACTGGTGAGCTGATTTCGAAAATTACTTACGACGCAGAACAAATTAAACAAGCGTCCAGTAAAGCGCTGGTGGTGCTTATTCACGAAGGTGTATTTGTTTTAGGCTGCTTAGGCCTGATGTTTTACAACAGTTGGCATTTGTCGCTGATTTTTTTAGTCATAGCTCCGCTTATTGCCATCATAGTGGCCCAGGTGTCCAAACGTTTTCGAGTGATCAGCAGTAATATGCAAAACGCTATGGGCGATGTCACCACCAGCTCAGAGCAAATGCTGAACGGCCATAAAGTAATTTTATCTTTTGGCGCAGGCGATTTGGAAAACAACAGATTTAAAGCGGTGAATAACCGCAACCGTCAGTTGGACGTTAAAATGGAAGCGACCCGCGCTATCAGCGTATCGCTGGTTCAATTGATTGCTTCTTTTGCTTTAGCTTTTGTGATTTATTTAGCCAGCTTCCCCGCCATGCTGGACACCTTAACACCAGGCACTTTCAGTGAAATGATCACCGCCATGATGCTGTTGTTAAAACCGCTGAAACAGCTGACTACAGTCAATAGTGATTTTCAACGAGGCATGGCTGCGGCAACCAATGTGTTTTTAGTGCTGGATGAAAAACCAGAGCAGGACACTGGCAGCATTGAACTTACAAAGGTTACAGGTGCTATTGAAATCAAAGATTTAAGCTTTAACTACCCTGGGCATGAAAAACAGGTGTTAAAACAGATCAATATCAAAGTAGAACCTGGTCAGACTGTGGCTTTAGTCGGCCGCTCCGGCAGCGGTAAAACGACGATTTCCAGCTTGTTACCACGTTTTTATGAAATAGAGCAGGGCGAAATTTTACTGGATGGTGTGAATACCAAAGACTGTACGCTGGACTCATTACGCTCACAAATGGCCGTAGTATCACAGCAAGTGGTGCTGTTTAACGATACCATAGCTAATAATATTGCTTATGGTTACCGCGGTGAATTAAGCCCTGAACGTTTACTGGAAGTGGCAGAAAAAGCCCATGTGATGGAGTTTGTCAGCCAAATGCCAGCAGGACTTGATACTGAAATTGGCGAAAACGGTGTGACTTTATCCGGTGGTCAACGTCAGCGGATTGCGATAGCTAGGGCTTTATTACGCCAGGCGCCTGTGCTTATTTTGGATGAAGCGACTTCAGCCCTGGATACCGAATCAGAGCGTAAAATTCAGGGCGCTTTGGATGAGTTATTTAAAGGCCGTACCAGTATTGTCATAGCGCACCGTTTATCCACTATTGAAAATGCCGACCAGATTTTAGTGATGGATCAGGGCCAGATTGTAGAGCAGGGCAACCATCAGTCCTTGCTGGCACAAAATGGCTATTATGCTCAGCTGTATAAAATGCAATTTAGCGAAGTCTGATGAACTGGTGGGAGAAAGGCTGGTACCAACAGCACCCTTTTACATTGTTATTCTGGCCGCTGAGTCTGCTATACCGGCTGGTCGCTGTGATCCGTCGTTTAGGCTATCAGCGTGGCTGGTTTCAGTCTTTTGCGGTAGAAAAACCCGTTGTTATTGTCGGTAATATTTCAGTAGGTGGTACAGGCAAAACACCTTTTACCTTGTGGCTTTGTAAGTTTTTAACAGAGCAGGGCTTTACCCCTGGCATTGTCAGTCGGGGTTATGGTGCCCGTATCACAGAACCTGTGCGGGTCACCTCTTTGCACCGGGCTTGCGATGTAGGCGATGAGCCTTTGCTTTTAGCCAGCAAAAGTAATTGCCCTGTAGTGGTGTGTCCGGACAGAGTGGCAGCTGCGCAGTATCTGCTCGCTACCAC
>JAHIWM010000114.1 GCA_018815765.1 Gammaproteobacteria bacterium
TCCCCGCCCGTTACTGTTTATGCACGCAGACCAGCTGCAGCGTCAAGTACGACGGGTATATTAGCAATAACCAAAAGACATCAGGCGTTTATAGCGTCTGTCCAGCAAGTCTTCAATACTTAACTTTTCCAGTTTGGCTAAGTCACGTAACAGGGCCTGCTTTAAGCTTTGCGCCATTTGTTCATGATTACGGTGTGCGCCACCTAAAGGCTCGCTGACGATTTCGTCAATCAGGTTCAGCTCTTTTAACCGTGGTGCAGTAATACCCATGGCATCAGCAGCAATAGGGGCTTTATCCGCACTTTTCCACAGAATAGAAGCACAACCTTCAGGTGAAATCACCGAATAGGTGCTGTATTGCAGCATGTTCACCTGGTCGCCGACGCCTATAGCTAAAGCACCACCAGAACCACCCTCACCTATCACAGTACAAAGCACAGGCACTTTCAGGCCGGCCATCACTTTAAGGTTACGGGCAATAGCTTCACTTTGACCACGCTCTTCAGCGCCCACACCAGGATATGCACCAGGCGTGTCGATAAAGGTGATGATTGGCAAATTAAAACGTTCAGCCATTTCCATCATACGTAAAGCTTTACGGTAGCCTTCAGGTTTTGGCATACCAAAGTTACGTTTGATTTTTTCTGAGGTGTCACGACCTTTCTGATGACCAATCACCATCACGGTTTTGTCACCTAAACGGGCTGTACCACAAACAATAGCCGGATCGTTGGCAAAAGTACGGTCACCGGCAAACTCGTCAAAGTCAGTAAAAATATGTTTAATGTAATCCAGCGTGTAAGGACGCAACGGATGACGGGCTAACTGAGCAACCTGCCAGGCACCTAATTCTGCAAAGATCTTTTTTGTCAGAGTTAAGCTTTTTTCCTTCAGCTTGTTTACTTCTTCTTCAAGGCCGAGATCAAACTCGCCATTGCGGCTTACTTTGCGAAGTTCTTCTATTTTGGCTTCAAGTTCCGCAATCGGTTGCTCAAACTCTAAATAATTCAGCATCATCGACTGTCACTACCTAATTAATGAAAATCCAGTTGTATTGTTGCTAATTGTCGCAGTTGATGCAACAAAGCATCGGTAGGTGTTACCCACCACTCGGTGCCCAATGCCACTGTGATTTGACCTTCGTCACGCTGGTACACCAGCTTCACAGGCACTGTGCCTAATTTAAATTCGTGCATAGCTTGCTGCAGTTTTTGCAGATAATCCAGTCCCATTTGCTGCTGATGTACAGTTAAGGTCAGGGATTTTAAGCATTTTTCCCGTGCAGCTATGATGTCCACTACTTCGCGGCCGGACATTGTAAGGCCACCGCTGAAATCATCAAAGCTGACCTGTCCCGACACCACCAATATTTTGTCTTTTTGCAGCAAATGCTCGAAGTTTTCGAACTGTTCGGGGAAAAAACGTACATCTAAGCGGGCAGATTTGTCATCTAAAGTGACAATAGCCCAACGTCTGCCCTTTTTATTGATCATAGTACGCACAGACAAAACTAAACCTGCGGCATGCACGACCTGATCACGACGACCCGGCTGCATATCGACTAAACGGCCAGAACTGTAATGAGGTAACTCCACCAGATATCTGTTGATAGGGTGGCCTGTCAGGTATAAACCTAAGGTTTCGCGTTCGCCTTCCAACCAGACTTCGTCCGGCCAAATTGGCACTTGTTTAAAAGCACTGGCTGCGTGTTCAGGTTCAGGTGCCATTAAACCAAATAAATCAGATTGACCCATAGCTTCGGCTTTGGCTTGCTGCTCTGCGCCTTTCATCGCTTCTTCTAAAGTCGCCATCATGGCTGCACGATGTGGGCCGAGCTGGTCCATAGCACCGGATAAAATCAGCTTTTCAATAACGCGGCGGTTCAGCTGTTTTAAATCAACTTTATTACAGAAGTCGAACAAATCGGTGAATGTTCCGTGTTGAGCACGTGCGGATAAAATAGCTTCAACCGGGCCTTCACCTACACCTTTAATCGCACCTATGCCATAGACAATATGGCCCTGACGGTTTACCGTGAATTTATACAAACCAGAATTGACATCAGGCGGGATCAATTTGAGCTTCATATGCTCACATTCATCCACCAGAATAACAATTTTGTCGGTGTTATCCATATCGGCAGACATGACAGCGGCCATAAACTCAGCCGGATAATGCGCCTTCATCCACAGCGTCTGGTACGACACCAGCGCGTAAGCCGCGGAGTGAGATTTGTTAAAACCGTAACCTGCGAATTTCTCTACCAGGTCGAAGATTTTCATCGACAGTTCGGCATCAACCCCGTTTTCTACAGCACCATCCCGGAAGGTATCGCGCTGCTTGGCCATCTCTTCCGGTTTCTTTTTACCCATAGCACGGCGTAATAAATCAGCGCCGCCCAGTGAATAACCAGACAACACCTGGGCGATTTGCATCACCTGTTCCTGATACAGGATGATGCCGTAGGTAGGCTCCAGAATAGGGATTAACGAGTCATGTTGCCAGGTAGAATCCGGATAAGAGATTTCTTCACGACCCCGTTTACGGTCGATAAAGTTATCTACCATGCCTGACTGCAAAGGACCGGGCCTGAACAACGCCACAAGGGCTATCATATCTTCGAAACAGTCGGGTTGCAGACGGCGTATTAAGTCTTTCATACCGCGGGATTCAAGCTGGAATACCGCAGTGGTATCCGCCTTCATCAGCACGTCAAAACTTTTTCGGTCTGTCAGCGGAATGGTATTGATATCCACCAGCGGCTTGCCTTCACGGGCCAGACGCTCGTTGGTCATATTCACAGCCCATTGCAAGATGGTCAGTGTACGTAAACCGAGGAAGTCGAACTTCACCAGACCTGCGTATTCCACGTCGTTTTTATCAAACTGAGTGACGGGGTTATTGCCCTCTTCGTCACAGTACACAGGTGCAAAGTCGGTAATTTTAGTCGGCGCTATCACCACACCACCGGCGTGTTTACCGGCGTTTCGGGTTACACCTTCCAGCTGACGCGCCATGTCGATCAAGTCTTTTACTTCCTGATCGGCGGCGTACAATTCGGGTAAACGTGGCTCTTCTTTAAAAGCCTGCTCCAGCGTCATACCAGGAGTGGGCGGGATCAACTTGGATATACGGTCAACAAAACCATAAGGATGGCCCAGCACCCGGCCTACGTCGCGGATCACAGCTTTAGCCGCCATAGTACCGAAGGTGATAATCTGCGATACGGCTTCGCGGCCATACATGTCGGAGACGTGTTCTATCACCTCGTCGCGTCTGTCCATACAGAAATCGACGTCAAAGTCGGGCATCGAGACCCGCTCAGGGTTTAAGAAACGTTCGAACAGTAAATCAAATTCCAAGGGATCAAGGTCGGTAATACTCAGTGCATAAGCCACTAAAGAACCGGCACCAGAACCCCGGCCTGGGCCGACCGGAATATCGTTGTCTTTACTCCACTGGATAAATTCCATCACCACCAGGAAGTAACCAGGGAAACCCATCTGGTTGATTACGCCGAGTTCTATGTCTAAACGTTCGTCGTATTCAAGCCGTTTTACTTGTCGAACTTCAGGGTCCGGGAATAACTGCAGCAAGCGTTTTTCCAGACCTTCCTGCGATTTTAAGACTAAAAAGTCGGCGTCAGACAAACCACCAGTCGGGAAAGCCGGCAGGAAGTATTCACCTAAACGTATGGTGACATTACAGCGTTTGGCGATTTCGACTGAGTTTTGCAGCGCTTCCGGAATATCAGAAAATAGCTCGAGCATTTCTTCTGCAGATCGCAGATACTGCTGTTCGCTGTAGTTTTTTGGCCGTCTTTTATCTTCTAAGGTGTAACCATCATGAATGGCAACACGGATTTCATGAGCCGGAAAATCGTCAGGGCTTAACATCACCACTTCGTTCGTGGCAACCACAGGCAACTGTTCACGTTCTGCCAGTTCAACTGCAGCCTGAATATAAGTTTCTTCGTCAGGGCGACCAGTGCGGGTCAGTTCAATAAAAAACCGGTTTGGGAAATGTTCACGATAAAACTGCACTAACGCCAAAGCACTGGGTGCATTGCCCTTAATTAAAGCTTTGCCTAAAGGGCCATCTTTGGCACCTGATAATACAATCAGGCCTTCTTTGTATTCCACCAGCCAGTCATGATCAATCTGCGGCTTGTGATGCACATGACCACGTAAATAGGCCTTGGACAGCAGCATGGTCAGGTTCTGGTATCCCGCGTTGTCAGCTGCCAAAATCAATAAACGACAAGCATCGCCCGGAAATAGCGGATGCTGCACCCACAAATCAGCCCCTACTATCGGCTTAATACCGGCTTCGTGTGCTGTACTGTAAAAACGCACCAGACCACACATATTCATCTGATCTGTTAAAGCAAGCGCAGGCATATTCAGCTCTTTCGCCGCTTTGACTATAGGCTTTATTTTTTTGATGCCATCGATCATCGAAAAATCGCTGTGCACCCTTAAATGAATAAAACCTGGATCAGCCATGCATCTGCTCCAACACATCCCTGACAGGTTTAAAGCTGCGTCGGTGTTCGTTAATCACACCATGAGTTTTGATAGCAGCTAAGTGTTGTGCAGTCGGATAGCCTTTATGACCAGCAAAACCATACTGCGGATAAGCGGCATCCAGCTGCTGCATTTCGTCATCCCGCGCTACTTTGGCAAGAATAGAAGCAGCACTGATTTCCGGCACCAAGGCATCCCCTTTCACCACAGCACTGGCCTGAACCCCTATATCTTTTGGCACACGGTTGCCGTCTATTAAGGCCCATTCCGGCTTAATATGAAGGCCCTGCACAGCACGGGTCATCGCCAGCATAGTGGCGTGTAAAATGTTTAAACTATCAATTTCATGCACTTCAGCACGGCCTAAGCTCCAGCTTAAGGCTTTAGCTTTAATTTCTTCAGCAAGCTGCAGGCGTTTTTTTTCTGACAGTTTTTTAGAATCGTTAAGACCAACAATAGGGTTATTCGGGTCAAGGATCACAGCAGCTGTCACTACAGCACCAACCAGCGGGCCACGCCCTACTTCGTCGACACCACAAATCAGCTGAACTTGTGGTCTTTGGTACGTTTCAGCATTCAGAGCTTTAACACTCATACAGGGTTTTCCATCACTTTTGCTATTGCAGCAGCAGCTTGTTCGCTGGCATTGCAGCGGATCAGTTGATGCAGCTCTGTAAAAGAGCTGACACAAGAGCGCTGCGCTACCTGGTTTTGTAATAAAGGTGCCATAGCTTTGACTAAGTTGTCGACTGTGACCTGTTCTTGCAACAGCTCTGTCACTAAAGCTTTATCAGCCAATAAATTCGGCAAGCTGAAAAACTTCAGTTTCACTAAACGTTTGGCTATCTGATGCGTTAGCCAGTTCATCTTATAACCCACCACCATAGCGGTTTTGGCCAGCATGGCTTCTAACGTAGCTGTGCCTGAGGCGATAAATACCGCATCAGCCGCTGTTAAGGTGGTGCGGGCTTTGCCGATTTCCAGCTGCACCACTAAATCAGGGGCAACCTGCTGTTTAATCTGGCGGAACAACTCTGCTTTTTGCTCTGTCACCATATTACAAATCAGCTGTAAATCAGGTTGTTGACGTTTCAGTTCACTCGCAGCAAGCAGGTAGTCTGCCGCTAATAATTTGATTTCATTGGTTCTGCTGCCCGGCATGATCGCCAGCACTGGCGCTTCGGGTTTTAAACCAAGTTCAGTTTTGGCTGCGGCTTTATCGGGTTGCAGTGGCATTTGGTCTGCCAGCGTATGGCCGACAAAGCTGCATGGCACAGCAAATTTGTCGTAAAAGGCTTTTTCAAAAGGCAATAACGCCAGCACCATATGGGTGGCTTTGGCGATTTTAAAAATACGTTTTTGCCGCCAGGCCCAGACAGAGGGGCTGACATAATGCACAGTTTTAATACCAGCAGCTTTAAGTTTGAGCTCCACCGGAATATTAAAATCCGGCGCGTCTATACCGATAAAGACATCAGGCTGTGTGGCAGTAAGATTGGCTAGCAGCTCTTTTCGAACCTGCAGCAAACGTGGTAAGCGGCCTAAAACTTCCACTATGCCCATCACCGCCAGCTCTTCCATATCAAACAAAGCACTAAAGCCTTCGGCTTTCATCCGTTCGCCGCCTATGCCGTAAAATTCAGCCTGCGGGTACAAAAGCTTTAAAGCGCGGATTAAATCTGCACCTAAAATATCGCCGGAGTGTTCTCCGGCGACTAAGGCGATTTTTATCTTGGATTGCAACTCAACCATCAGCGGATAATGCCACGGCTGGAGTTGGCGATAAAATCAGTGAAAGCTTTGACTTCCGGGAATTCGCCAGATTTCTCTGCCAGAGCATCCAGAGCTTCCTGCACTGTTAAACCTTTGCGGTAGACTTCTTTATAAGCGCGGCGCACTTCTAAAATAGCGTCAGCACTAAAGCCACGGCGTTTTAAACCTTCGACATTTAAACCTGCTGGTACAGCGTGTGAGCCGTGTGCCATCAGATAGGGAGGAACGTCTTTGACCACAATAGAACCACCGCCGATAAAGGCGTGAGCACCTATATGGCAGAACTGGTGAATACCACTCATGCCACCTAAAATAGCCCAGTCACCAATGTGCACATGACCAGCAGATTGAGCGCCGCTGGCAAATATCACATTGTCGCCAATCACACAGTCGTGCGCTACATGGGTGTTATTCATAAAGAGGTTGTTTGAACCAATGCGGGTAACCCCTTTGTCCTGCACTGTGCCACGGTGCACAGTGCAGTTTTCACGGAACACATTGTTATCACCAATGATCAGTTCTGTTGGCTCGCCGTTGTATTTTTTGTCCTGGCAATCTTCACCTATGCTGGTGAACTGGTAAAAGTGATTACCTTTGCCCATGACGGTTGGGCCTTTCAGCACGACATGAGATTCAAGCACTGTGTCATCGCCAATCACCACATTAGCGGCGATATAACAAAATGGTCCAACTTTAACGTTCTGGCCAAGTACAGCACCTGCTTCGATCACAGAGGTAGGATGGATCATATTAAAGCTCTCTTCTGGCACACATCAGTTCAGCACTACAAACGACCTGGCCATCCACTTTGGCTTCACCATAAAACTTCCACAAATTACGGCGTTCTTTTAAAAACTTCACTTCCAGCACCAGTTGATCGCCTGGAACTACCGGTTTCTTGAAACGTGCTTCGTCTATAGCAGCAAATAAATACAGCTCATTTTCAGAGCGTTCTGTCACAGTCTTAAAACCTAAAATGCCTGTGGCCTGAGCCAAAGCTTCCAGAATTAATACACCAGGGAAAATCGGCATATTAGGGAAGTGGCCGGTAAAGATCGGCTCGTTGATGGTAACGTTTTTAATAGCAGTTAAAGATTCGCCCGGCGTGAAATCCAGAACCCGGTCGATCATTAAAAATGGATAGCGATGTGGCAACAGGGCCATGATTTCCTGTATTTCAAGGATATTCAATTGGTTAGCCAAAGTGAACCTCTTTTATTTTATTCGTCTTTTGAAGGCGGTTGGGATAAAACAGCCACTTGCTGTTCAAGTTCCCGTAATTTTTGATACATCTGGTCCAGTTGACGAAACCGGACGCTATTTTTCCGCCATTCCAGATTAGTACTGGCCGGAGTACCGGATGAATAGATACCCTTTTCAGTAATAGACTTAATGATCATCGACATGCCGGTGATTTGTACACCATCACAAATTTCCATATGACCATTAATGGCGCAGGCACCACCAATAATACAATAACGGCCAATTTTAGTGCTGCCAGCTACCACTGTGCAACCTGCAATGGCCGTGTGATCGCCTATTTGCACGTTGTGAGCAATTTGTACCTGATTGTCCAGAATCACGTTTTTACCAATCACAGTGTCGCCTAAAGCGCCACGGTCTATGGTGGTATTGGCACCAATTTCGGTATCGTCTCCGATGATGACAGTACCGACCTGGGGAATTTTCAGCCAGCGGCCACGTTCATTGGCAAAACCAAAACCATCTGCACCTATCACAGCACCGCTGTGAACCAGGCAATTTTTACCCAGCTGTACGCCGTGGTAAAAGGTTACGTTAGGCCAGATTTTACAGCCATCTGCTATTTGGGCTTGTTCACCAATAAAGCAGCCCGCACCAATTTGTACGTTTTCGCCAATCACGGCACCAGCGGAAATCACCACGTTGGGGCCTATAACGACAGAATCAGGCACAGTAGCTGATGGGTCTATCACTATATTCTGCCCCCGCCCATAAGCGGCAGCAGGTGTGGAATCTAATAACTGGGCTATTTTTGCAAAAGCCACATAAGGGTCATTCACCACCAGGGCGTTGACCGGACAATAACTCTGATCATCGGCTTTAATCAGCACAGCACCGGCTTGGGTCGATTGCAAAAACTTGCGGTACTTAGTGTTCGATAAAAAGCTGATCTGATGGCTTGTCGCTTCTTCCAAAGTACCAACGGCACTAATTAGTGCCGTGGCGTCTCCAATTAGCTGAGCATTTAACTGCTCAGCTATAAAAGCTAAAGTAAGCTTCGCCATTATTTGGCTTTGCTCACCTGAGCTACAACAGCAGTAGAGATGTCATATTCAGGCTTAACAAACACACCAGCCTGAGCATTTAAGATCAGGTCATAGTTGTCTTTTTTCGCAAGGCCATCGATAGCAGTTTTCACTAAAGCCATCAGCTTGTTACGCTCTTCAGCCTGACGCTTACGGTAGTCTTCATCCAAAGGACGAGCTAACTGCTCGTAGCTGCGCATTTGTTTTTCCATTTCGCCTTGCAGAGTCTTTTTCTGCTGGTCGTTCATGGTTGCGCCATCACGCTTTAATTTTTCCTGATTAAAAGCGATGTCTTTTTCCAGCTTTTGCACTTCAGCAATACGGCCTTCGAACTCAGCTTTTAATGTATTTTGAATAGATGTGGTCTGAGGTAACTGGGCAACAATAGCCTGCACATCAACAATACCAATTTTCATTTCTTTTGCAGAAGCAGTGCCAGCCATCAACAGGCCAGCCATTAATACCAATGCAGTTTTTGCTAAGCTTTGCTTAAACATGTGTTTCCCTTTCCCATAAATTTAGAATGTAGTACCAATATTGAAACTAAAGTTTTCTTGATCATCACCCTCTTCTTTCTGGATGATTTTTGCCAAACTAAATGTCAATGGACCCATAGGCGAAATCCATTGTACAGAGAGACCAGTCGAAATACGGATTAACCCTGGATCAGAATAGTCTAACAATGCAGGACTGTTAAAACTCTGGCTTGTCGACGGGCTTAAACCATTGTAACGACTTAAATCAAACTCTGTATCCCAGACGTTACCTGCATCAACAAATAGGCTGGTACGTATCTGGTTCACATAATCCTCACCAACAAAAGGTGTTGGTGTGATTAACTCAAGGGTAGCAATAGCCATAGCATTACCACCCGTTGACCGCGGAGACACCAGGTAAGTGTCAAAATTTGGATCCGTCGGGAAGTTACCACCTGTACCACCTGTTGGGTTAGGTAGTCCAGGAACAGTAGTCACCTGACGGTAAATAGCGTGAGGACCGATAATACGGGCTTCAAAACCACGTAAATTCTGGCCACCAGCATAAAAGTTATCGGTAAATGGCAGAGTATAATCATAACCGTCTTTACTGCCATAACCGTTACCATAACCAACTTCCAGCTTACTTAAGAACGACCAGCGATGATCGTTACTCAGCGGAATATAGTTGCGGGCTTCAAAAGTAGTCTTGTAGTACTGCAAATCAGAATTTGGCGTAGTAACACGACCACTTAAAACTAATTCATGGCCTGCCGTTGGGAATAAACCACGGTTTAACGTGCTTTGGATCCAACTGGCGATCAGCTCATAGTTAGTAAATTTATAACCACCATCCGGATCATTTTTATCCATTAACACAGCTCTGAAATGACGCAACTGGTCATATTCAGATAAAGAGTTAATTTCGTTCACCGCATAGTTAGTACCGAAATTCAGTCGATTGTATTCATTCAGCGGATAACCTATCGAAGCACCAAAACCATAACGTTTTTGTTTATAGGCTTCTAAGTTAGACGACAAACTTGAATAGTCGGTATCGGAGTAGAACACCTGCCCACCTAAGCTGACAGCGTCCAAAGTAAAGTAAGGATCAGTCACAGACAAAGAAATTTGTTTGTTGTACTTGTTGGTACTTAAACTGATACCAGCCGAGTTACCTGTACCAAAGAAGTTTTGTTGCTCAACACCAATCTGGAATGACAAACCCTGGAAATCGCCGTAAGAGACACCAGCATTAAAGTTACCTGACGGCTGCTCTTTAATTTTGTAACTAACGTCAACTTTATCATCAACTCCAGCTACTTCTTTGGTCTCAAACTCAACTTTTTCTATATAAGCTAAACGCTGAATACGCTCTTTAGACAGCTCCAGTGCGTCGTTAGACAACCAGGCACCTTCCATCTGACGTACTTCACGTCGAATAACTTCGTCTTTCGTCGAGGCATTACCTGCCACTTCAAGACGACGTACATAAACTCGTTTGCCCGGATCCACACTGATGGTCAAAGCCACTTCTTTGGTGTCATCGTTAATAGTTGGAATAGTACGGACTTTAGAGTTGGCATAACCAAAACGCGCCAACAGTTTTGCAATACTTTCTTCGGTGTAAGTAACCAGAGCGCCGTTGTACAACTGACCAGCTTTTAACGGTAACAGGGCTTTGATAAAAGCATCCTGACCAATCAGGTCACCGACAAAGTCGACACCAGTAATAGTGTACTGCTCACCTTCAGTCACGTTCAGGGTGACATAAACTGCAGTTTTATCTGTACTGACAGACACCTGGTTAGCATCGATGTTAAAACGCAAATAACCACGGTCTAAGTAATAACTGCGGATCTTTTCAAAGTCGCCTTGTAAGGTTTGCTTCTGATAACGGTCTGAAGATAAAAAGCGCCACCACGGCAAATCGTACATAGATTCGATATTTTTCAGCAGCTCTTCGTCACTGAATAACTCATTACCTACTACGTTGATCTGGCGAACAGAAGCGGCATCACCTTCTTCAAATTCAATTTTCAGATTGACCCTGTTACGAGGTAAATAAGTAACCTTCACTTCAACAGCAGCATTGTATTTACCCACACCGTGGTAAAACTCTGTTAAGCCGTTTTCAACTTCTTTGAGAACAGTTTTATCTAAAGGCTCACCCACCACAATTTTCTGGCCGGACAAACTTTCATTTAACTGGTCTTCTTTGATGTCTTTATTGCCATCAAACTCGATATTGTTAATGGTAGGACGCTCTTTTAAGCGATAAATGACGGTATTGCCGTCACGAAATACCTGAATATCGTCAAAGTGACCTGCCGCGTACAGGCTTTTAATACTGCGCGATAAGGATGCTTGTGTGATGGTATCGCCGATATTAAACGGCAAATTATTTAATGCTGCACCAAGCGCAACACGCTGCAAGCCTTCGACTTGAATGTCTTGCACAGTAAATGATTGTTCAGCGAGCACCGAGTTACTTAAACCAGCAAGTAACATCGCAGCTACTAATCGTTTAATTGTCATTGTTTTGGACTACTTTTGATTAGTTTATTACAAACGAGAAATATCGTTGAGCAGCGCAATTCCCATTAATGTCAGCAGCAACAGAGCTCCGATCCGGAAACCCAGCTCCTGCGCCTTCTCAGAGACAGGTTTGCCGCGTATTAGTTCCAGCACAAGATACATTAAATGGCCACCATCCAAAATAGGCAGAGGCAGTAAATTTATCACCCCAAGGTTGACACTAATCAGTGCTAAAAAGGAGATAAAGGCAATTAAGCCAATATCTGCGCTGCTTCCAGCGCCTTGTGCTATCGAAATTGGACCGCTTAAATGTTTGACAGAAATATCACCAAAAATGAATTTTCCAATCATTGAGAAGCTTAATCGTACCAATTGCCAGGTCTTTTCTACCCCAACTAAGGCCGCCTGTACAGGGCCATACTGCTGAGTGAACAATAAATGCTCAGGCCAGGGTAATACTTTTGGACTTACACCTAAAAATCCCTGATGAAAACCATCTGCAGTTTCACGGCTTTGTGGCGTCACCAGAATATCCATAGATTGACCGGTACGTTCAATACCAAACACCAAAGGTTTTTCCGGATTGTTTTGTACTAAGGTCACCACTGAGTTCCAGTCAGCTACAGCTTTGCCATCGACTGATACCAATTTATCGCCTAACTGTAAACCTGCGGCTTCAGCTGCAGAACCTGGCTGAATTTGGCTGATTTCATTTAACACTTCCGGACGCAGTGGCTCTAAGCCTAAACTGCCAAATACGCTTTGTTTGTCTGGGTCAAATGCCCATTCGGTTAAATCCAGCTGATAACTTTGGTCACTGCCTTCCAGTTGCTGCACCGTGATGTCCACAGCAGGGCTGCCGACTTGCTCAACCAGCAATAAGCTAATGGCTCGCCAGTCTTCGGCTGGCTCGCCGTTAATTGCAGTGATCTGCGCATTGGACGGAACACCAGCTTTAGCAGCGATAGATTCGGCTGTTACCTGCCCTATCACAGGTTTAATATTTGGCACGCCTATCAGGTACATGCCCCACAGCAGCAGAATAGCGAACAGGAAGTTGGCGATGGGACCAGCAGCAATAATAGCCATACGCTGCCCGACTGTTTTGCTGTTAAAACTTAAGTCTTTAAACTGTGGTAATACAGGGTCTACCCGTTCATCCAACATCCGGACATAACCCCCTAACGGGATCATCGCAATGACAAATTCAGTGCCTTGCTTGTCACGCCAGCTGTAAATGGCTTTACCAAAACCTATAGAAAAACGTTTTACCAGCACATTGTTTTTGCGCGCCACCCAAAAGTGGCCAAACTCATGCACTGTCACCAGCAGGCCAATAGCAACCACAAAGCTGATTAAATTCCAGACAAAACCCGACATTAACTCACCTTTTTCAATTGGTCTTGCATATAAGCTCTGGCTTGGTGATCAAGGCCCAGAATGCTTTCTAAATCAGGCGCTTTTATAGTGGCAAAACGCTCCAATGCTTTTTCGTTCAGCAAAGCTATATCGGTAAATCGAATTTGGCCAGCTAAAAAGGCGGCGACTGTCATTTCGTTGGCCGCGTTCAGCGCCGTTGTAGCGCCCTGACCATAATCACAAGCTGCTATCGCCAGATATAAATTTGGATAACGCGATGGTTCTGGTTTGGAGAAACTAAAGTCAGCCAGCTCAAAGAAATTCAATGGTTTTACACAGGTCTGAATCCGACGTGGATAAGCCAGTGCATGAGCAATGGGAGTGCGCATATCGGGCTGGCCCAATTGCGCCAATACAGAGCCGTCTGTGTATTGCACCATCGAATGGATAATACTTTGTGGGTGGATCACCACCTGAATATCGTCTGCCGCACAGTTAAATAACCAGCGAGCTTCAATAAACTCCAGACCTTTATTCATCATAGTGGCGCTATCAACAGAGATTTTCTGGCCCATCACCCAATTGGGATGCGCGACAGCCTGAGCTGGTGTGATGCTTGAAAAATCTGTCAGATCTTTACGTAAAAACGGACCACCACTACCTGTCAGTAACAGTTTGCTGATACCAAAATCAGACAATTTTTGTGTCGCTGTGTTCTGTTGTAATTGCGCCGGTAAACACTGAAAAATAGCGTTATGTTCACTGTCTATTGGCAATAAAGTAGCACCATAGTGTTGCACTTTATTGATAAAAAGCTCACCACTCATCACCAGCGCTTCTTTATTGGCCAGTAATACAATTTTACCTTGCTCAACAGCAGCTAAAGTAGGCAATAAACCTGCCGCTCCGACAATAGCAGCCATCACCATATCAGCGTCAGGATGGGCAGCTAAATCACAAAGTGCTTGTGCTCCTGACCAGACTTCAGTCGGAAGACTAGCGTCTTTTACCAATTGGCGTAATTTGTCAGCAGCCTGCACATCAGTCATCACCGCATAACGTGGTTTAAACTGCTGAATTTGCGTAAACAGCTTCTCGACCTGAGTGGCAGCTGTTAAACCCAGCACCTGATAGTGTTCAGGGTGCATAGCCACCACATCCAGCGTATTGCAGCCAATTGAGCCTGTAGCGCCAAGGATCACCAGGGTCCGCATTACGCGAAGCCTCCGATCAGAGCAACCAATACAGCATAAAGCGGTGCTGTAGCGGTCAGGCTGTCGATGCGATCTAAAATACCGCCATGACCCGGAATAATACTGCCGCTGTCTTTTAAGCCAGCCACACGTTTAAACATACTTTCGCTTAAATCGCCAAACACCGACAAAATGGTCAGCACTAAAGCCGCCAGATACCAAGTACAAGTTCCGTCAGGAAAGCCATGATAATAAGCAACAGCAGTGACCAGAGCCATAACAAAAGCCACACCACCTAGCATACCCTCAAGTGTTTTGCCCGGACTCACAGCTGGCAACAATTTGCGTTTACCAAAAGGTTTGCCAATAAAATAACCGCCAATATCAGCAGCCCAAACTATTCCCAGCAATAAGCAAATTAACCAGGCGCCAGTATAGTTTGACTGATGGAAATCTACAGAGCGTATCAGTAACAGCGCAGTCCAGGCTGGAACTAAAGTCAGCCAGCCCATAACAGCACGGCGTAAATGACCTTTTTCCCAGCTTTGGCTACTGCGGGGGTAACTTAATACCAAAAGCACAGCAATCAGCCACCAGATAACGCCTATTGCCAACAGGCTGTTGCTCAACACATCAAGTTGCACTGGCCAGTACGCAGTGTCAGGCAGTTGCCAATAGATCAGTGCCATACTCAAAGCAACTACAGTAATAAAACTGTATTGGCTTAATTTAGTGGTATAGCCGCAGAATAAACTCCACTCCCAGGCACCAATCAAAAAAGCAGCAGCGATAAAAATAGCGAAATAGTGCAAAGGAAGGAAAAAAACTGCGGCTAACGCCAGAGGCGCCATGATCAGGGCTGTAATAACTCGTTGCTTAAACAAATTGGTTATCCTTGTGTCGGACGCATTGCCAGCTCACGGATTTGTGCCCCGGTACAGCCAAAACGCCTTTCTCGACTGGCGTAGGTTGCCAAAGCTTCCGAAAACACCTGATCATCAAAGTCAGGCCATAAGATTTCGGTAAACCATAACTCAGCATAAGCAGCTTGCCATAACAAAAAGTTACTGATGCGTACATCACCACCGGTACGGATCATCAAATCCAGTTCCGGCTGTTCATGCATTTGCATGCAGCCTGATAACATTTGTTCGTCAATTTGTGCGGCAGTCATTTCACCATCAGCGACTTTTTGCGCTAATTGCTGTGCTGCCTGCACTATGTCCCAGCGTCCGCCATAATTGGCAGCGACATTCAGGGTCAAAGCTGTATTCTGAGCTGTAAGCTGTTGCGCCTCTTTAATATGTTGTTTGAGTTTGTCGCTAAAAGGAGACAAGTCTCCGATAATATTCAGCCGTACATTATTTTTGTGCAGGGTTTTAACTTCCTGCTGCAGCACCAGTAAAAACAGTTGCATCAAACCGCTGACTTCGTCTTCAGGCCGACGCCAGTTTTCACTGCTAAAAGCAAATAAGGTGAGAGACCGTATACCTAATTTACGACAAAAGCTTACCGCACGACGCACTGCGTCGACGCCTTTTTTATGTCCCCATACCCGGGGTTTGCCTTGCCGTTCAGCCCAGCGTCCGTTGCCGTCCATGATAATGGCGACATGTTGTGGCAACGCGTTTTGTAACGCGGTTTGCACTTCTGTCATCTGAATCTGACCTTGTCACAATAATAAAAA
>JAHIWM010000115.1 GCA_018815765.1 Gammaproteobacteria bacterium
AACAAGCAACGAAAATGGTCGACGAATCTGTAAATGTCTACAATAGTCGCCGCCCTCATCTTGCTCTAAAATACAAAACGCCCGATGAAGTTCATCGGGCGTTTTACTGAAACAAGGGTCAACTTATTTCAGGACTAGTCAAGGGACGGTATGTCGAAAATGTCAGGGTGATAGCGGTCTTTCGAAATGCCAACAGTTTGGCATTTCGCCGGTATCACGCCTCCGGCGCAGGCCGGAAGCTTGTTGCGACGATGTCCATGGAGGGTCTGATCTCTATCAGAACTGATAGGTCATACTTAAAGTCACAGAACGCGGCAGAATATAACGGCCGTTCGGTGAGGTTGGATTACGTGGGTCGCCTTCGGTTAAACCTTGTTTATCCGTCAGGTTATCCACCGACAACTGAGTTTTTAACTGCTCTGTTAACTCCAGCTGTAAACCCGCATCAATTTTGGTGTAACCCGCTAAAGTCACAGTATTTTCATTGTCAGCATAGCGATCAGAAACCGAAGCTATAGTGCCGTAAACAGAAGCAAAGGTATCTTCAAAAGCTTCAAAGCCATAACTTGGGGTTAAACGCACTTGCCATCTTGGCTGACGCTGAGCTCTGTTGCCTTCGTTGGTTGGGCTTTCGGTGATTTCAGTTTTTTGCAGCGTCGAGTTCAGATTCAAAGAAAAACCCACGCTGGTGAAGTAGTTAAAATCCAGCTCTACACCATAAGCTCTGTTAGTCATTACTTCAGCCGGCTCACCCGGACGACGAACAAAAGTGTCACCTTCCACTTCATTATAAAAAGAGGTGGCGTAGAAACTGTAGTTTTGTTCAGCCCATTTGTAGCCTAATTCAAACTGAGTCACTTCTTTAATCAGCTTTTCACCGCTGGTAAAAGCACCGTAGTTATCACGGAAGTCGTCAAAAAATGGCATCTTGTTGCCTTTGTTGACACGGGCAAATACACCCATATTTTTTTGCCACATCCAGTTCACACCGGCTGTCCAGGCAATTTTGCTTTCGTCATAACTGACCGCTTTGCTGATCTGGCCTGTTAACCCTTCATCCACTGTGTAGTCAATAGTGTGGTTTTCATTACGCAGGCCAAGATCCACTGTCCACTGCTCGTTTAACGCCACTTCAACAGCAGCGTATAAAGCGCGTGTTGTACCATCGCCAGTGGCATCAATATCATAGTTCCCGCTACAGCTGTCCTGATTGTCGTTACAATCTATGCCCGTTAAAGCTTCGCCACCAGACTCAACCACATGCCAAGCCTGGTTACCAATAGACCACCAGTCTTTGACTGAAAAGGCTGTGCTGTAGACACCTACAGTGTATTTAGCGCTGTCGGCTGTTTTGGTGACAGCTAAGTCGTTAGTGAAGGAATCCAGCTCTTTTTCAACCACCCAGCGGCCAATTTGCTGCACCATGGTATCGCCATCGTACAAAGTACCAGTGGCGGCGCCTGTCGCGTTTAAACCGTTGTCTGCCACAGTGCTTAACGCCACAGCGCCAGCTTCCGGCACTAAACCTAAGGTATTGGCGTCTCCCTGGGTATAGTTAAAGCGATACAACAATTTCCAGTCGTTGTTTAAATCCAGGTCTACAGTACCGCCTGATACTGAGCCTTTCCAGCCACGACCATCACCAAAATCGACGCTGCGGCTTTCACCGTTCGGGCCAAACTGAATAGTGGCTTGCCTGTTGTTTGGGCCAATTTGGGTGTAGGTATTATCCACACCAGCCACGTTCAGTGGCGTTGGCAAATACCAGACACCGTGATCATCGGTCTGGCGGGTATATAAGTTGATACTGCCGTTGTCCAAATCTTTGGTGATATTCAGCGTAAACTGATGGCCTTCTTCCGAATTAAAACCCGCATCACGCACACCTTGTGAGCTGCTAATATAACCACCCATCATAAAATACAAGTCGTCAGCCAATTCGCCGCTGACCACAGCATCCATACGCTGCAAGCCATAATCAGAAGTGGATAATTTGACCAAACCTTCAGTTTCTTCTGAGCCTTCTTTTAACAAAAAGTTAGTGGTTAAACCCGGCTGACCGTTGGAGATCACAGGAGTTGAGCCACCACGCAAAGCTTCCATAAAGTCGACTGTTTCATCGAGGCGGAACATTGAAGAGTTTTCTAAAAAAGATAAAGTTGGCGGTGGGAAAATTGGCACGCCCTGCATTTGCACAGTTAAAAATGGCGCATCACCACCACCTGGAAAACCGCGGACAAAAACGTTGGCACCTGCTACACCACCTGAGCTTTCAGACCATACACCAGGCACCAGGGTAAATAACTCGGCCGTGCTTTTTGGGTTCATTTTTTCGATATTTTCTGCCGACACGTTGGTGATGGCGTAGCTGGCATCTACACGTAAACCAGCAATACCACTGGCTTTACCTGTAATGACTATTTGTTCAATCTGACTTTCTTCGGCTGGTTTTTTTGCTGCTGCAACTTTTTTAGTGTCTTCGGCTTGCTGCTGGGCTTGTAACATACTGACTGGCAGTAAGGTAATGAGCATGGCTGACGCCAGCTTAGTGAGCTGTAAATTCATCTGATCTCTCCCCGTTGTCTTTGATTACGCAGCTATGACGCTATTTATTTATTGCTGCTTAAATAAACATAATTCATCTTGCAATCGATTGCAATAAAGAAACAGGAACTTTTGCAATCGTTTGCAATATCATTTTGTGTTAGGGTTTTACCAGGTCACAGAAGGGGCTCGATTTGGCATCATCCTTTTGTCATAATCAATTGAGTTGGCAGGGGTAACTGCAGTTTATTATGGAAAATCAGTTGTGAATTCAGGTAAGAAAATGATGACACTGGCCGACATAGCAGCGCTAGCTGAAGTGTCCGAATCTACTGCATCCAGAGCATTACGCGACAACCCTGTAGTGAACATAGAAACTCGCCTGAAAGTACAACAAATAGCTCAGCAGTATCAATTTAATGTCAACCCTACTGCCCGCAGTTTACGTACACAGAAAAGCTACACCATAGCTGTGATCATTTTGTTTGATGCCAAAAGCCAGCAGGCGATTTCCGACCCTTTTTTGCTGGAAATTTTAGGTGTAATTGCCGATGAGTTGACGCATAAAGGCTATGACATGCTGCTCAGCACCAGCAAAACCAAAGATAAAGACTGGAAAACTTATTACATAGACGCCAAAAGAGCCGATGGTTTAATCATCATAGGCCAGGGCGAACACGACCAGCGTATTGAACAACTGTCGCACAGCAAAGTGCCTTTTGTGGTCTGGGGTGCAAGTTCAGGCCATGACAGCTTCACTGTAGTCGGCAGTCAAAACCGCAGTGGCGCAGAAGCTGCGGTCAGTCACTTGGTGGCCCAAGGCTGTAAACATATCGCCTTTTTGGGTGATTACCGCCATAACGAAATTGAACAACGTTATCTGGGGTATCAGGATGCTTTGCAAAAAGCCGGTCTGGTTTTAGATCCGGCCTACGAACTCATCACCGACTTTACCGCTCAGGATGGTTATGTAAAAACCCAGCAGCAGTTATTCCCGTTGCTGCCTAAGCTGGACGGTATTTTTGCTGCCAGTGATGCCATAGCTTTAGGTGCGATGAAAGCCCTGCAGGAGCATGGTGTACAAGTGCCACAACAACTGGCTATTGCCGGTTTTGATGATATTGCGATGTCGGCCTATTGCTCGCCAGCACTGACCACAGTGAAACAAGACACCATCAATGGCGGTAAATTGCTGGTGTCTAAGTTATTGCAGCAAATGGACGGCGAACAGGCAGAATCTGAACTCTTACCTGTGCGGTTATTAACCCGTCAAAGTTCTGCCAGAGGCTGAGCTCACAGCAGGTTATAACGCCAGCAATTTTACCAGCAGTGGCTGATCAATAGCCGATACAGCTGGAATCACCAGATCAGCCTGAGTTAATGCATGCGGTTCACCAATCCCCAAAGCGTACATGCCAGCGGCTTTAATTGCAGTCACTCCGGCTGGCGCATCTTCCACCCCAATACAACACTCTGGCGCTACGCCCAAAGCCTGAGCGCAAGTGAGAAAGATCTCTGGGTCGGGTTTGCCGTTTTTAATCAGATTGGAATCGGCAACATAATCAAACAAATCCGGAATACACAACTTTTGCAGCACTAAAGCCGCATTTTTGCTGGCCGAGGCTAAAGCTGTTTTGATTCCTGCTGCTTTTAAACTGCTAAAAAGTGGCAATACACCGGGGAATAAATCGGCGGGCGACATGGTCTGCACCAGCTTTAAATACTCCGCATTTTTTTGCTCTGCCAGCATCAGCTTTTCATCCTGGCTTAACTGCTTCTGCCCCAGCTGCAGAATAAGCTCCAGCGATCCCATCCGATCCACCCCTTTCAGCAGTTCATTGTCGGCACGGTTAAATTCGATACCCAATTGATTCGCCAATTGTTGCCAGGCTAAAAAGTGATATTCAGCTGTATCGGTCAGCACGCCATCCAAATCAAAGATAAAAGCCTGGATCATGATTTCACTCCAGGCAAAGCTTTTGATAACGAAAACAACTGGCTTTGGCCAGCCACTAAACTAAAGCGCTCTGCTTGATGCTGCAAAGTTAAATCATCACCACTTAACAACTGATAACTCACTTGTTTTTGACTGACCTGCACCTGTAACACCCGGCCTCTGTAGTTGAGTTTAAATTTCAGCTCCGGCCAGGCCGCTGGCAGTTTAGGTTCAAAATACAACCCTTCAGGACGGCTGCGCATACCGGCAAAACCACAAACCACAGACAACCAGCTACCGGCCATACAGGCAATATGCACACCGTATTCGGTGTTGTGATGGTAGTTATCCAAATCCATCCGCGCTGTGTTGGCAAAAAACTGATAAGCACGTTCCGTCTGGCCAGTTTCAGCAAAAGCTACCGAATGAATACAACTGCTTAAGCTGGAATCATGAGTGGTTAACGGCTCGTAATAGGCCAGATTGCGGGCTTTTAAATCACGGTCAAACTGCCGGTCGAGTAAATACATCGCCAGCACTAAATCGGCTTGTTTTAACACCTGATGGCGGTAAATCACCAGCGGGTGGAAATGCAGCAACAGCGGGTATTTGTCGGCAGGAGTTGCAGCAAAATCCCATGGCTTTTTAGTAAGGAAACTGTCGTCCTGTGCACTGATTTGTAGCTTGTCGTCATAAGGTAAATACATCAGCTCTGCGGCTTGTTGCCAGCTTTGTATTTCTTCTGGCGTCACACCTAACCTCAAGCAAAAACTCTGATAAAAATCAGCGTTTTGGGTAGCAAGCTTTGCCAAAACCTCAGCGGTAAAACTCAAATGCAGCTGCGCCATGGCGTTGGTGTAGAAGTTGTTATTGACCAAAGCTGTATATTCATCAGGCCCTGTCACCAGATGAATTTCAAAACGGCCGCTGTGCTTACTGAAAAAGCCCAGTTGCAGCCATAAACGCGCCGTTTCCACCAGCATTTCAGCACCGGCCTGCTGCATAAAAGCCCAGTCATCTGTCGCCAGAACGTAACTTCGAATGGCATAAGCTATGGCGGCGTTAATATGATACTGAGCTGTGCCTGCCGGAAAATAAGCCGAACATTCATCACCGCTGATGGTGCGCCATGGATACAAAGCACCTTTGTCATGCGACATCTGCCGTGCTCTGTTTTTGGCTTGCTCCAGCTGACTAAAGCGCTGCAATAACAATTGACGGGCAGTGTCTGGCTGGCAAAAACTTAAAGTCGGGATCACGTAAATTTCGGTGTCCCAGAAATAATGGCCATCGTAACCAGGCCCGGTCAGGCCCTTAGCGCCAATATTGCTGACACCATTACGACCAGCCGACTGCACCAGACTAAATAAGTTAAAACGTAACCCTTGCTGCAGCGCCGGGTCATCACTGATTTGAATATCTGACTGCAACCAGAAGTCGGCTAAATACTGCTGCTGCTCTGCCGCCAGCACATCAAACCCATCAGTGATAGCTTGTTGCAGTACATTTTTCGCTGCTGGCAACGGCGTTTCGGCCTGTTTAGATGCCACCTGATAACTGATGTATTTGCTAAAACGAACAGCCTGACCTTGCTGCAGATGCAGTTCAAACAGTTGCGTCAGTAAGTTAGGCTCAACCTGCTGATCCATAAAACGCACATCGTCAGCAAACTGATGCGCAATAGCAGATACCAGCTGAAAATCAGCACCATGCACCTGATGCAGCAAATAACTGCAATCGGCTTTATCTTTGATGCCCTGCTGCGCTAGTGGCTTTAAGCTGGTTTCCAGCGCCATCTCGCCGACACGCGGATCGTCTGGTTTAAATACCGACTTGTACTGGCCATTCAGGCAGGATTTTAATAACACGGCCCCAGAGAAGTTTTGTGCTGTGATGGTCCATTCAATAGCCATCAGTTCAGGACGTTGAAAACTGACTAAACGTCGGCTTTGCAGTGCCAGTTGTTTGCCGGAAGGACTGGTAAATACTTGCTCGCGGCTTAGGATGCCAGTGCGTAAATCCAGGCTGCGTTCACCAGGTTGTTCTGCCGACACCACCAGCCAGTTCCCGTCCAACGCCAGTTGCAGACTTTTACCATCAGGCACCTGCAGCATTTTGTCGTTATTTTTAGCAAAACCGTAAGCCGACTCGCCATACTGGATAGGTTCAGAGCTGTAGACACCGTTTAAGTAACTGCCTTCACAGCTGGCGCCTGCACTGCAACCTTCTTCGTAGGTGCCGCGGCTGCCAATAAAGCCATTCGCCAGACTGAATAAGGTTTCTTTTAACATCAGCTGATCGGGGTCAAACTGCTGATCCACAAGCTGCCACTCGTCAATTTCAAGGGCATGGTTTATGGTTTGGCTGGCTACTGCGGATAAAGTCACTGTTCTACCTTCAAATGATCTAAATTGGCTACTATTTTTAATAATACAAGCATTGCAATCGATTGCAATAGCTGTATGATGATTTTCAGACAGGGTAAAAAATCAGCAATAAAAGCTGAAATAAAAACTAAAAAGAGTGCATCTATGCAAAGCATCCGCATCAAAGCAGCCTTGCTGCTGATCTATTTTATTTTCGCCATGCTGCTCAACAGCGTCGGCATAGTGATACTGCAAGTGATCCAGAATTTTCAGGTCAGTAAAGAAGCCGCCAGTGTGCTGGAAGGTTTCAAAGACTTGCCCATTGCCATAGTCTCTTTCCTGGTGGCTTCCGCCCTGCCCAAACTGGGTTACAAAAAAGCGCTGCAAATTGCCTTGTTGCTGATTGCCGGGGCTTCAGTGCTGATGCCGCTATTCCCTTCGTTTGACACCAGTAAGTTATTGTTTTTCTGTGTGGGCGTCGCTTTTGCTTTAACCAAAGTCTCGGTTTATGCCACCTTAGGTTTAATCACCAAAAGCAAAGCTGAACACGCTTCTGTGCTGAATTTTATTGAAGGCTTTTTTATGCTGGGCGTACTGACGGCCTATTGGTTTTTTGCCGCCTTTATGAGTGAAGGTTTAGGCAACGGCTGGCTGGATGTGTATTGGTATCTGGCTGGCTTAAGCCTGCTGGCTTTCGCGCTGGTCAGCTCCACCGACTTCCCTGCTTTAGAGCTGGACCCGCAAAGTACCAGTGCCAAAGACTTTATCGCCATGCTAAAACTAACAGCCAAGCCGTTGGTCTTTGTGTTTGTTGTTTCTGCCTTTTTGTATGTGCTGATAGAACAAGGCATAGGCAGCTGGTTACCTACTTTTAATAACGAAGTGCTGCATTTACCCAGCCAGTTAAGCGTGCAAATCACTAGTATTTTTGCCGCGTCTTTGGCTGCAGGGCGTTTATCTGCAGGTTTTATCTTACGTTTTATTCCCTGGCATTTGCTCTGTAACATCTGCCTGCTGGCGATGGCGGCTTTAGTGCTGCTGACTTTGCCTTTAACCCATGAAATTCAGCCCGATCCAAACGTGACTTTATGGACAGCCCCTTTGTCAGCTTATCTGTTGCCGCTGATAGGTTTTTTTATGGCACCTATTTACCCCATGTTAAATTCGGCTATTTTAACCAGCCTGCCACAGCAACAACATGCGGCCATGACAGGCTTAATAGTAGTGTTCTCCGCTTTAGGTGGCACCACGGGTTCAATAGTCACAGGCCATAGTTTTGCCGCTTTAGGCGGACAAACCGCCTTTTATCTGACGCTGCTGCCGCTCGCCTTATTGCTGTTAAGCAGCAACAGTTTTCATAAACTCAAAGCTGCGGCATAAAAAGCCGCAGTTCGGGCTGCCGCGCTATTGCAGTTGGCAGCCTTACTTGCTCTACTGACTATCAGTTACTCCATAAGGACCCACAAGGAACTGTTATGTCGGATCAGGTTCATTCATTGTCACCAAACTCTGCCTGGTTTTCTGAACTCAAACAACATGCCGGCGAACACAAACTGGCTGCTGTAGGTTTAGTTTTCGCTTTGCTCGCTGTGCTGATTTTGTTGACTCAAAGCATAGTGCATTTATCCAACTCCCCTTCCTCTGAAAACTTAAAGCTGGCTTTAATAGGCGGCACAGCAGGTTTTGTCGCTACGACCTTAGGCGCTTTACCAGCTCTGTTATTTCGTAGTTTGCCTCAGGCGATGGAAGACAGCTTATTAGGTATAGCTGCAGGCATGATGCTGGCGGCCAGTGCTTTTTCCTTGTTATTACCTGGTATTGAAGCAGGCACAGAACTATTTCAAAGCGACACTCTGGGTGCTTTGGTGGTGGTGTTTGGTATGTCATTGGGCGTATTGCTGATGCTGGGTTTAGATGCATTTACCCCACACGAACACGATAAAACCGGCCCTTGTGGCCCAGGATATCAGGCCTGCGACCGCATCTGGTTATTTGTGTTTGCCATAGCCCTGCATAACTTACCTGAGGGTATGGCTGTGGGTGTTAGTTTTGCCAATGGGGATATGTCGGTGGGTTTACCGCTGGCAACAGCCATAGCGCTGCAGGATATCCCTGAAGGTTTAGCTGTGGCTTTATCTTTAAGAGCTGCAGGTTTTAAACCGGGTTTTGCCGTTTTTGTCGCAGCAGCCAGCGGTCTTTTAGAGCCTTTAGGCGCTTTAATTGGCGTAGGTTTATCCAGTGGTTTTGCCGCCGCTTATCCTATGGGTTTAGGTTTAGCAGCTGGCGCTATGATTTTTGTGGTATCGCATGAAGTGATCCCCGAAACCCATCGCAACGGCCATCAGACAGCCGCTACTTTGGGCTTAATGGTAGGCTTTGCTGTGATGATGGTGTTAGATACTACTTTAGGTTAACAGCTAAAGACTAAGTGCTTTCGTGCTGACATAAACTCACCAGCTTAGCTTTCAGGCAAGCTTGCAAATCTGCAGGCTTCAGCCCTATCTCCAGCCCTCTTTTACCAGCGCTGACATAAATAGTTTCAAAAGCCGCAGCCGACTGATCAATAAAAGTCCGGAGCAGCTTTTTTTGCCCAAGTGGACTGACACCACCCAGCACATAACCACTACTGCGCTCCACATCAGCAGCTGCTGCCATAGCAGCCTTTTTGGCACAAGCAGCTTTGGCCAGTTGTTTCATATTCAGCAGTTGATCAACCGGCACTATAGCAGTGACCAGCTCTTTGCCATCCAAAGCCGCCACTAAGGTTTTAAAGACGTGAGCCGGAGCTAAACCCAGCTTGGTCGCAGCTTCCAGACCATAAGATTCAGCTTGAGGGTCGTGCTGGTATTCCAATACCTGATGCGGCACTTTGAGTTTTTTCAGCAGCAAAACAGCGGGAGTCATCACAGCATCCTTAGCTTTTAGTCAGGCTGCTATTGTGGAAACAAAGGTGCTGAAAAATCAACACCTTTGCTTTGATCGATCAATAAAGAATCAGCTCAGAAAAACAAACTGCTGCGCTGCACAGCAACACGGCCATCAGAGAACAACCAGCGGCCTTTCGCCATCACAGCTTTTAATTGCAGGGTATTTTTATCAATCAGTAACAAGTCGGCATCAGCGCCAACCTGCAACTGACCTTTATGCGGCAGCTTTAAAATACGGGCCGGGTTTGCAGTCACCACCCGCAGCGCATCCTGCACCGGCACCCCTAAACGAATCGCATCCGTCATTTCTTCGTACAAGCTAGCAATGCGGCCTTCACCTAAACCAACAAAATTATTCTGCGCATCGAACATGGGCAAAGAGGCATTGGCATCGGACGAAAAAGTGACCTGCTGTAAGTTCACGCCTGCTTTCACCGCCTGCAACAAAGCATCGGCACATTTAATTTCACCCTGAGCTAAATCCTGAGCCGTGGTGCTGGTGGTTAAGTCGATATAACCGCCCTGTCGCACATAATCAAAACCCATTTGCAGCAACGCCTGATTGCGATTCATATGAGTCGGATAAAACTGGGTAATAGGAATATCGGTGGTTGACGCCACTTGCAGCAATTGCGTTATACCTTCAGGTGAAGGCCCCACATGCACACTGACAATACCTGCTTTGCCTGAGAGCATTCCGCCAACACGGGCCTGCGAAGCCAAACGCGCCAGCTCCTGCACTGTCGGCTGCGATGAGCGGTGATCAGCTATCGCCACTTCACCTACACCAATAAACTTGTCAATCAGCACCAGATCCTGCAGCAAATCGCCCATCAAGGTATAAGCAGGCACCTGATAAGAACCGGTATGGCAATAACAAGTTAAACCTTCTTCGTCCAGCGCATGCGCCTTCGCTAACAGATTGGTTAAAGTGCGGGTGACAGCATCCGTGCCAAGTACACCCACTAAAGTGGTGACTCCGGCTTCAATCGCATCTGTAACTTTCAGCTCAGAGGTGCGGCTGCGAAATCCACCTTCGCCACCGCCGCCAATAATATGCGCCAGCGAGTCGACTAAACCAGGCACTACATAACAATCACTGGCATCCACTGTTTGTACTATGCTGCCTTCAAGCTCTGCCTGCTCACCTAAGGCAGCAATTTGACGTCCAGCCACCAACAGATTGGTTTGCCCCAAAGGTTCAGGCGAATAACAGATCCCATTTACTATTCTGGTGATCATAAAAAATCCTTATTGATCTGGCTGACAGCAGCCCTGATTTATAAATCTTAATTATCTGACTCAGTACCCTATGGCCACAGCCACACACATAGTCAGCATGCTCATGGCTGTCAGTAATAACCACAGCGGCCACATAGCGCGCAGCCACTGCGTAAACTCAACACCAGCTATGGCCAGCGTGCCCATCAAAGCTGCCGAGGTGGGATAAAACAGATGCGCTAAACCATCACCTAATTGAAAAGCCAACACAGCAGTCTGACGGCTGATACCCACCAGATCCGACAAAGGCGCCATCAATGGCATAGTTAAAGCGGCCTGACCTGAGCCTGAAGTGACAAAAAAATTAAAACCGCTCTGAAACACCAGCATGGCCTGAGCAGCAAACAGCTCTGAGTGACCATTAATACTGGTGGCGGCATAGTGCAGCATGGTATTTAAAATGGTTGGATGTTCAGGATTAGTACCGCCCAGCAGCAAAATAATGCCCTGTGCTATGCCCACCACTAAAGCCGCAGGTAACAACTGAGAGGCGCCGGTTTTAAAGGCGTCTACATAATCATTTAAGCTGGCATTATTCAGTTTCAGCACTGTGCCTAAGGTCATACTGACAATAGCCATGACAAAAAACTGTGTAGCAATTTCCCGCAGAAAATAGCCTTGAGTTACCACACCCCAGACCACCCACACCATGCCTGCCACTAAGGTCAAAACGACCAGCGAATGGCCCCAGTGAAACTGATGTTCTATCTGAAAGTTGGTTGCCACATCAGCTTTACGCCTGAGCAGTTCTGCACGCCAGATAAACCAGGCTATATAAATCAAGGTAAAAACCAGCCACATGGCAATACGAAAACCTGAACCGGACAAAGGTGGCAGGCCAGCAATACTTTGGGCTATAGCCACAGAAAAAGGGTTCATCCAGGACGTGGCAAAACCTATCTGAGTGGCACCATAAGTGAGTAACACAGCAGTGATAGCGTCGTAGCCCAGCATTCGTACCAGCGGCACCAGCAAAATAGCAAAAGCCATCGCCTCTTCACCCATGCCAAAAATAGCGCCGCCTAAGGAAAAAAACAGCGCCATCACAGGCAATAACAAACGGGCTTTATGCTGCATTTTGCTGATCAACAGCTTCAGCAATTCATCCACGGCCCCAGTGCGCAGCAGCACACCAAAACTGCCGCCAACCAGCAGAATAAAAATTATCACGCCAATGGCTGAGCCATTTCTGGAGCCCGAGGTCATGCCGTCAAAAAATGCAGTCAACACACCGGTTTTTTCGCCATCAGCAAATAAAGACACAGCCTGAGGCTCACCGTTATGGGCAGTTCGGTAACTATCGGCCAGCAACAACTGCCGTCCAGTGTTGGCATCTAAAGCTGTATCAAACTGGCCCTGCGGCACTATTAAGGTCAGCAGGGCTGAACAAAGTAATACCGCAAATACAATCAGCAAGGTATCTGGCATACGCCAGCCCGTTGTCTTTATGCCGGATGGCAACTCACTCATAAGTCACCTTTAAACTCATAGGCAGGTTCAGGTAACGCCAGCGGCCATCTTCGCGCTGACAAGCCTGCACCTGGCCAGGCAAGGCCTGCCAGACCCGACCATCTACAGCAGAATAAGTATCAGGTGCTACTTTGCTGTTATCTACCAGAGCAGGCGCAGTGCATTGCAGCTTGGCCTGCTGAATACCTTGCTGGAAAAAAGCGGTATCCCCTGCAAGTAAACGACTGAACTTCATGCCTGACGCTGCCCAGCCTGTGGTTTTATCGCCTTGTTTTACAGCCTTTGCTTTCGCTGCGCTGGCGTCTGCTATCCAGACACCACCCCGGCCTTCGACTTGTAACTGCGCTGTGTCCGGGTCGATAAAATTCGCCCGCAGCACTGTGGCTTCATCCATACCAAAACCAAAGTCTGTATTGGTATCGATCAATAAACGTAATAACCGGCCTTCGCGGTTACGCTCACGAAAATGCGTGTCTGTCACACCTAAAGTAAAAGACTGCAAGCCACCTGCTGCTCTGTAGGTTAACCAGCTGCCATCCAAATCTGAGCTGCAGCTTTGGTGGTATTGGCACATAGGCGCATTAGGTTCGGTAGCATAAGCACCATACTGCAACGCTTTTACCGTTTGACCACCACTGATCATCGGGATCTTTTTCTTCGTATAACCTGCCTGCACAGCAGTACCAGCGCTGGAACCGGCCAGTGGCACTCCGGCATCAATACGCTGATGCAATAGCCTGGCAAGTTCAGTAAATTCGCCCGGCTTTTTCTGCAGACTACGCATGGTCAACGACTGATCGCCACCGTTAATAAAAATAGCGTCAGCCTCCAACAGCAACTGCTTCATCAAATCAGGATTGCGGCACATCTGCTGCTGATAGGCTGCCAGCTCCGGGTAACGTTCAGATCGTTTGTATTGACCATTCCAGCGGAATCTATCCTCGTCCAAAGTGTCACAGTTACCTCCCTGCACCAAAGCAGGTTCTATCGGCAACCAGACTGCATCAGCACCAGCTGCATTAAACAGCTGCAGGTAATAATCCACCCAATCCATTGGGCTGTTAGAGGATGCGCTGATCAGCACTAACTTAGGCTTTTGTGCTGTCACTTTGGCGACAGCTGCGGCACCAGAGGCTTTAGCCCGCGCTAGTGCACGGTTTTTTGCCGACTGAATAAAATGCTGAAACATCTGCTGCACATACAGTTCTGTGCCGTCAAAATACACTTTCACTTGAGCTGTGCTGCCATCTTTGAGTACAGGCCGCTGCTCAAATACGTCATCCAGTAAATTCTGCTCGTCATCGGATAACTCAAAACGCTCAAATTCGCTATACCAGCTGTCTTCCGGCCAGTCTTTGTTTTGCATCTGCTGCAGCTGAGTCAGTAGCAAGGGTTTGATCTTTTGCTGTCTGCTGGCCTTATCCGGCCATTTTGGCAAAGCCTTTAATTCAGCTATGCGTTTGGCATCAGGCCTGAATACCTTCTGAGTCACGCCCTGATGCTGCTTAAAATAGGCTGCAGCTGCGGCTTGTTTATCTGGCGCACAACGCTTGAGTTCCACACTGGAACAAATAGGTTCACCACCGCCAAAGAGCCAAAGTTCTTTGCCTGAAGTTATTTCAGCGGCCTGAACAGATGCACACAAGCACAAAGCCAGGGGCAGCAGAGTGAGGGATTTTTTAGATGGATTTAGCATCAGATTTAATTCCGTTGCGCCAGTTGCTTCACACCTGGCTATTTAGAAAAGGCGGACAATCGAGTGTCCGCCTTGAGTTTCAAAACTATATTTAAAAAGAATAACGGGCGGTTAAACGCACAGAACGTGGGCTCTGATAGTTTTGATCGTTCAGGAAGTTCGGGTTTTGGCCTTCATCTTCCAGCGACAAATCGCCTTTTTCATCGTATTCAGTGACACGCTGGCTGTTCAGCACATTAAATACATTGGCTTGCAGCAGTAATCCTTTGGCCCACTGTGGACGGTAGGAGAAACCTAAATCCACTGTATAAGTCCATGGCGTGCGGCCAAACTGGCCTCTTTGCGTCAGCTCCTGCTCGCCGTCCGCATTGCGGCAATACAAGCTGGACGCCGCATAACGTTCAAAGACTTCATACTCATCTTCATCGACGTCAAATGGTGCATAACCAAAACAGCTGACCGGACGACCGGATTGCACCAGCAGGTTAGCCGATACTTCCATTTCTTCGTTCAGCTCGTAACCACCAAACAACTTAAAGGTATGGCGTCTGTCATTGGATAAATAACCGTCTGTGCCATCGACAAATACTTTATGGTCAAAGTCGTTGGTTAAACCCGGCGACTCAGATTCTAGCCAGCTGTTGACTAAACCTTCGCTGTTGCCCTGACTTTTTGCCCAGACATAACTGCCCTGCATATACCAGCCGTTGTCGCTGGCGCGTTCAAAGTTAAACTCCAACGCCTTGTAAGTACGTTTGTAGTCAGCAAGTTGCAGGTAGCTGTTTGGCACTGTCACCCGTTGCAACACACCATCCCCTGCAACGTCCATATCCATTTCCAGATCTTCACCCGGGTTTAAGATCATACAAGTGGCTAATGAATCAGAGTCAAAATCTTCAAAGCCCTGATCTTCAGCAAAGTCGATAAAGGCCTGACGACCACAGTAGTCATCGACACCGTTTTTCACTTCACGGTAAATAAAGCTGACACCACCAGTCCATAAGTCAGATAACTCACGCTGATAACCCAGAATTAATTCATCCTGTAGCATAGGCTCTAAGTTCGCCGAAGCCACAGTGGCCGGATCCGGTGAGCTGTTGCGACCACTGGTTAAAGTATCGCCCAGCTTTTCGCCTAACTGCAGCGGTGCCTGAGTAACAGGGTCGACCACACCGTCATACAGATAATATTCAGTGGTGACATATTGCCAGTTCGAGGCACGGATATTGGTGTTGGCCGCAATAGGAATATAGTAACGACCAGCGTTGGCATACAGCTTAGAGCTGGCATCACCGTTAACGTCCCAAACAAAACCTAAACGTGGCGCAATCATGTCGCTGGCATCAACAAAAGACACGCCATCGGCATTGAGGTTGTCAAAAGACTCACTGCGAATACCGGCGTATAACATCACTGTATCTGTGACGTAAAAGCTGTCTTCTAAATAAAGCGCCGAGTTTTTCACTTCATAGCTGCCAGACGGCGAAGTACGGGTACGCTTGCGCACTACATGAGCATCAGCCGGAATATCAACACCGTTCCAGCTGTCTTCAAAATCGACCGGTGTATAACGGCGGTAGAACACGCCACCAGAATATTCAGCACCGGCAATGCGGGAAGTAAAGGTTTCGTCGTCGTAGCCAAAACGTAAGGTATGTTCTCCAATACGCCATTCAGCATCTAAACGCAGCGCTTTACGCTCGTCGTTGTCAGGGCCAAACTCGAGCGAACGCACGTCGATATTGTTCCAGCACCCCACGTCAATCACATCGTCTGTGTCCTGGTCGTAAATATCCACTAAAGGACAATCATCGCCCACCAGCGGATCTGGCGTAATGTAACCTGAGTCGTTGGTTAAACGCCCAACCAAAACACCTACAGTAAAGTCTTCAGTTAAGTGACCTGTGTATTTACCAATCAGAATTTCGCCACCGTTACGTTCGGTGTAACGCACCCGCTCATTGCCATGCCGGCCAGTAAAATACTCATCCTCCGGGTTCAGGTATTCTGTGTAGTCGGTTTCTTCTACATTACGAATGCCTGTGACTTCCAGAATATGGTTGTCGGTAATGTACCAGTCGAACTTAGCCAAGCCATTAGGTGAGGTGTTCTCACCTGCAGTGCTGCGATCACTGCTGTACGAATCAAAACTGTCTTTTTTGCCTTCCAGCAAACCGTAAAAAAACAGCTTGTCCTGCACAATAGCACCACCACCGGACAAGCTATAAGACAACTCTTCTTGCTCATCGGCCGAACGGTAAGCCGAGTAATAACTGCGCTCGCCCTCTTCCCCACTGCGGCTGACCACATCACGACCTGATGCTGCTAAATCAGCAGGAGACCAGACAGTTGAGCCACTAAACTTCCACTCGTTGGTCCCACGTTTGGTGACTATATTCACCACACCACCTAAGGCACGGCCATATTCAGCACCAAAACCACCGGTTTTCACTTCCTGCTCGCCAATGGCGTCAAAAGGCACACGGCCATAAGATAAAAAAGTACGGGCGTTGGTGACATCAAAACCATTGATGTAGTAGCCGTTTTCAGCCACAGAAGAGCCGCCAAAAGAAGCCAGCTTGCCAAAACCACTGTCGCCGCGCACTGTGCCGGGCGCTAATAAAGCTACGTCGCTGATATCACGACCTACAGGTAAACGTTCCATCTGAGCGGCAGTAAAAACAGTGCTCGACTCCACAGAAGACGTATCAATAGGACTGATGCTTGAACCCACAACGGAGATACGTTCGGTCGTCTCTTCACTGAAATTCACCGGTGTACCAGTGCCTATAGCGACATTCACTTCACGGGTCACGCCATTGGCGACCACCTGATAACGACCGCTGGGTAACTGGGAGAAATTAAAACGGCCACTGTTGTCTGAGGTCAGTTCGCGTTTTAAGCCTGTTTGTAAGTTTTTCACCGAAATAGTCACACCCTTTTCGGTCTGACCAAAAATAGAACCTACGGATAAATCGGCATACGCCATATTCTGGCTAAGGGCTGCTGTAATTAGCGCAGCCAAAGCGGAACGGCGCAAGCATTTCAGCTTCTGTTGTGTCATGTTGTTAACTCCGGCTTGTTGCTACAGGTCCATGTCCGCCTGTGATTATTATTTTTATAGGGTCTGTCTGGTAACAACCGGCCTCTGTGTGCCTTTGCTATTACTGCCCTGCTCTGGTTTTGATTTCACTTTGATAATAAAGAGTAAAAGCCAAAGCTTATATATCCTGTTGGGGGTAGAAGCAGGTGGTACAAAACGGATAGACAGATACAAAGGCTACCCATAAAGCAGTAGTTTATTTTTTAAACACTGCTTACAAAGGAACCTTAGTGACTAAGAGTTTGTTGGTAGAGCTGCAGCGGATCAGTATTCTCTTCAGGCCGGGCAAAAGGAATACAGTTGATAAATAACGAAAACAGCTCAGCCTGTGAGCCAATTTCCAGCTTGCGGTAAATATTCTTGCGGTGAATTTTCACTGTGCCGTCTGAGGTATTCAACTTCTCTGCCGTTAAAGCCGACGAATAGCCCCGCAGCATATAAAGCAGCACATCACGCTCTCTTTTGGTCAGCAAAGAACTGGCAAAATGACTTAGGGTACATTCCACCTGCTGGTGAGTTTTATCATCCGGATTGGCCAGCGGCAAAGCAGCAGCCAATTGATAATGTTTAGTTAAAGCTTCAGATAAAATTGGCAACACCATATTCAGAGCTGTTAAATCGGCGGCGGTAAATTCGCTGCTATGAAGATTACGCTGCATAAAAAACACCAGCGCCGAGTCCTCATCAATACGCCACAACACATCAATAGAATCGGCCACTCCGGTTTTAGAGTAAAAAGTTTCGTAGTATTCACTGGAATAAAAATCATCAGGCGCCACATCACGCAGCCAATAAGCCCCAGTAGGACAACCCGCTAAAAACAGTCGGTATTGAGGGTCGAGTGCATAAGGCCCGGTGGAATAAATATCAGCAGAGACTTTACGGTCAACAGGGTTAAAACGATGCAATAAACTCAAAGGCTTACGCTGTCGGTAATACACCAGCACACCACAAGAATCGGTAGGACACACTGCCTCCAGCACATCCATCACAGCTGTGCTGAAATCAGCATTGCCTAAACAGCGCCAAAGATTAGAAAACGCAGTGATCACTTTGTCATCAAACATCAACCCCAAAGCAGGCCGATACACTTTACCCTTTACTGGCTCCATACCCACCTCAAGCCCAAGCCGGTCGTCCAACGCCAGCACTCAATATTTTTGTCTGACTTCACTGTGTTTTGCTGTGAAATCAACATCTTCCCATGCCATTGAAAGTTACATATTTTTGTCAGCCACACAAGATGACAAATAGGGAATTGTGTTGCCTTTGGGACAAAGCCACAGGATCTGCGCCAAAAGCAGCTGTTTAACAAGATGTTGGTTAATTTTTAAGCCCTCAAACCGCAACGACAGAATTAGGCCAAATGCTGGCTGGACAATAACCACAAAGCCCCATAAAATGGCCGCCGTTGCGCACCCGTAGCTCAGCTGGATAGAGCGTCGCCCTCCGGAGGCGAAGGTCCCGCGTTCGAATCGCGGCGGGTGCACCACAAAACATCAAAACCACCTTTTCAGGTGGTTTTTGTGTTTTTGCCACCCTGTCCGATTTGAACGCGCCCGTTCGACCAAACGGCAGGATAGCCGTTTGGGACGGAGCGAAGCGACGCCCGGCAGGGCGAGGTACATGGATGTACCGAGTCACAAAAACGTCTGGAACGTTTTTGGACAGCTTTAGCTGGTCTGCGAAGCAGGCGAACCACAGGGATGGGGTGAGCACTCCGGCGGGTGCACCACAAAATGCCGGGAGCATTTTTGGACAGCTTTAGCTGGTCTGCGAAGCAGGCGAACCCCAGGGATGGGGTGAGCACTCCGGCGGCGTCACCACAAAACATCAAAACCACCTTTTCAGGTGGTTTTTGTGTTTTTGGCATTCAATCTCTTCTACCGTTTCAATAATCCACTTACCCTACTCCGGATACTTCTCCACCCTCAACTGCTCAGCCCGAACAGCACGTTCAGCATCAGCCTCTACTTGCCAGCCTTGCAGATTGTCTTTAATCAACTGACAGAGTGCATCGATATGAGCAGGTTCGGCATTCAGTGCTGTGATGTACTCGTAACGCTCACCACCAGCGTGCAGGAAATATTCTTTATTTTCTTCGCCAATTTCTTCAATAGTTTCCAGGCAGTCCGCGGCAAAGCCTGGGCAAAACACTTGAACGCTTTTTACGCCTTGAGCTGGCAGCGCCTTTAAGGTTTCATCTGTGTAAGGTTTTAACCATTCTTCGCGGCCAAAACGCGACTGGAAAGTGGTGAGATACTGATCTTTCGTCAGCCCCAACTCCTCAGCAATTAAACGCGAGGTTTTATAGCACTCACAGTGATAAGGGTCGCCATTGAGTAAATAACGTTTTGGAATGCCATGGTAAGACAAAATCAGTTTGTCGGCCTGACCATGTTGTTGCCAGTGCTGGCGAATTTTCTCAGCAGCGGCACGAATAAAAGGCGCGTAGTCAGGGTAATGCGAGATAAAACGTAAATCAGGCAACCAGCGCCGACGCATAAAGTTAGTAGCCAGCTCATCGAAAGTCGAAGCTGAAGTAGAACCCGAATATTGTGGATACAAAGGCAAAACCAACAACTTACGCACGCCCTGCGCAAACATTTTATCCAGCACAGTATCAAAACTTGGGTTGCCATAACGCATGGCAAAATCAACCACTACATTTTGCATGCCCTTTTGCTGCAGCTGGGCGGCAATAGCATCACTTTGCGCCTGAGTATTGAATAATAGCGGCGAGCCCTGATCGGTAAAAACAGTGGCATAAGCTTTGGCCGAGCGGCGCGGCCGGAAT
>JAHIWM010000013.1 GCA_018815765.1 Gammaproteobacteria bacterium
AACCTACTGGTTGCAGATAAAGACGGCGCTATTGGCTGGACTTTGATTGGTGCTTTGCCGGATCGCAAAGTGCAGCAGATGGATACACCTCAGGATTGGAGTAATGGTCAGAATAACTGGACAGGCTATTTAGCACCAAGCCGTTACCCGCAAATTTATCAGCCGCAATCAGGTCAACTCTGGACAGCGAACAGCAGAATGATTGGCGGTAAAGCTCTGGAACTGATTGGTAATGGTGGTTACGATTTAGGAGCCAGGGGCCTGCAAATCCGAGATGCTTTAGCGGCCACAGCACAACACAACGAACAAAGCCTGCATGCCATTCAACTGGACCATCGCGCTTTAATGTTGGCTCGCTGGCAACAACTGTTGCTTGATACTGTGCTAACTCAAGACTTTGTTAAAGAACATAATCTGCAGTCTTATCTGGACTATGTGATGAAAGATGCCAGCCATGCCAGTATAGGTTCTGTTGGCTACTCACTGGTTCGTGCCTTCCAGACTAAAACTCTGGAGCTGACTTTCGCGCCTTTAACTGCCTTGCTGGAACAAAACAAGTTATCAGGCCGGGATTTAAAGTTTTCTCTGGAAACCGCAGGCTGGGAAATGATCCAACAACAACGCACCGACACTCTGCCTGCTGATTTCAGCTCCTGGCGCACCTTGTTGCAACAAGCTGTGCTGCAAAGCAAACAAAAGCTGGAAACCGATTATGGCAGTTTAGCCAATGCAAGTTGGGGCAACATCAATCAAAGTGCTATTGCTCATCCTTTAGCTGCTGCAGTGCCTTTCTTCGGTGACTGGTTAAATATGCCTGCAATGCCCATGAATGGCGACAGCCATATGCCAAGAGTACAAAACAAGGTACATGGTCAATCGGAACGTATGGTGGTGTCACCTGGCAAAGAAGCTGAAGGCATTTTAGTGATACCTGCAGGTCAGTCTGGTCATCCGTTATCGCCTTTTTATGATACTGATCACGACTTCTGGTTAAAGGAGCAGCCTTTAGGCTTTTTACCTGGCGAGCAAAAATACTTGCTGAAGTTACAACCTAAAGCTTGACTTTAGACGTCCAGACTTACTATTGTGGTGACCATGAAACAAATTCAGATCGCTCGCTTTTTTCGCCTCTTTACCACCCCAACGGGGAGGCGGTAAGTCGCGCGCGCGTGATAAACCTAAAAACCTCCCAGCATCGGGAGGTTTTTTTTTAGCTTAAAGGACGCTTTTATGAGCATAGATTTAGACCAGATCCGCCAGCAGATCAGCAGCACAGATAAAGACTTGCTGCAATTGTTGGCCACCCGACGCCAGCTCGCCTTAAGCGTAGCCGATGCCAAACTGGCACAAAACAAGCCGATTCGCGATCAGAAACGGGAAGAAGAGTTGCTGGTGTCACTGATTGAACGTGGCAAAACATTGGGGCTGGACGCTCAATACGTCACCAAAATTTACCATGTGATTATTGAAGACTCAGTGTTGCAACAGCAAGCTAAAGTACAAGGCCAACTGAATGGCGACAATGGCCCTGTCTGCCGAGTCGCCTTTTTAGGTCGCCAGGGGTCATACAGCTACTGGGCAACGCAAAAGTACTTCACCCGCCGTGCTGAAAAGCTGATTGAAATTGGCTGCGACAGCTTTAACGAAATAGTACAGGCGGTAGAAACAGGTCATGCCGACTATGCGGTGCTGCCTATTGAAAACACTTCATCCGGCAGTATCAACGAAGTCTACGACTTGCTGCAGCACACCCGCTTGTCGATAGTCGGTGAACTGACCCATCCTATCGAACACTGTTTGTTAGGTGTCGAAGGCACAGAACTGAGTAAAATCCGTCAGATTTGCGCTCACCCTCAGGTCATAGCCCAGTGCAGTAATTATTTACAAGGCTTATCCAACGTTAAAATTGAATACTGTGACGCGTCCTCTGATGCCTTTGAACGGGTGCGTAAAGCTCAGGACAAATCTGTAGTGGCTATTGGCGGTGAAGAAGGTGGCAAGTTGTATGGTTTAGAAGTCTTAGGCCGTGGTTTAGCCAACCAAAAGGACAACGCCAGCCGTTTTATTGTGGTGGCGCGCAAAGCAATAAATGTGGCGAAAGCCATACCAGCCAAAACCACTTTTATTATGTACACAGGCCAGCAACCCGGCGCATTAGTCGATGCTTTAACAGTGCTGAAACAACACGGTATTAGCATGGGTAAACTGGAATCCCGCCCTATCCCGGGCAATCCGTGGGAAGAGATGTTTTATGTCGATGTATTCGCCAATTTAGGTGATTACGCCATGACCCGCGCTTTGGATGAACTCAACCGCATCACCCGTTTTGTGAAGGTATTAGGCTGTTATCCAAGTGAAGATATCAGCCCAACTGTAGTGAGTGTGGATGCTTTATAGTTCAATCCTCTGGCCTTTTTCAGCAATCTGGCAATGCAGACCGTAGTCCATCATACGGCTCTGCAGCGCCTGCTGAGCTTTAGGCTCTCCGTGCACCAGATAAAATCGTGGCTGGCCGCCAATCATTCTGGCCCAGCCTACTAACTCATCCTGACCAGCGTGAGCAGAAAAACCACCTATGGTATGCACAGTGGCTTTGACTGCTATATTCTGGCCAAACAACTTCACCCGCTTTTCGCCATCGACCAGTCGACGACCTAAAGTACCTTTGGCCTGAAAACCGACAAAGATCAGATGATTGCTACTTTTCCATAAGTTGTGTTTTAAGTGATGCACTATACGGCCACCGTTACACATGCCGGAACCTGCAATCACAATAGCGCCGCCACTGACCCGGTTTAACGCCATCGATTCTTCCATACTGGACGCCAGTCGTAAGATAGGCAAAAAGGATTGCAAATCACGGGCACCATACCCCTGCAACACTTTGGTGTCCTTGCGATCAAACTCAGCCATCAGTTCACTGTAGATTTTGGTGATCTCTATCGCCATCGGGCTGTCCAACACCACCATTTTTTGCTTCAACCGCCCTTGATGGTACAAAAGTCCGAGGTAATACAAAATTTCCTGACTGCGCCCCAAAGCAAAGGCCGGAATAAACACATTACCGCCTGCTTTGTGTGCTTCATCCAGCGCATTCGCGAATTCTTCTAAGGTGTTTTGCAAAGGCTGGTGATTGCGATCGCCATAAGTACTTTCCATCAGCACCAAATCAGCCATTTTTACCGGGCTTGGATCTGGCATCAGCACTGTAGCTGGATTACCTAAATCGCCGGAAAACACTAACTTCCGCATCGCCTTGCCTTGTTTAACCGCTAACTGCACTATGGCGGAACCAAGGATATGACCTGCATCCAAAAACTCCAGCTCCAGCCCTTCACAGACCGTTACTTTTTGCTTGTAGCCGACCGGATGACAGCAGTCCAATACCTGCTCTACATCCTGTACCGCCATCACCGGATCCAGCAATTTTTTACCTTGCCGTGCTAGCTGCTTGTTTTGCCATTCCAGATCTTTTAAATACAAATGCACCGAATCTTTTAATAACACGCAAAGTAGTAAGGCCGTGCCCTGAGTACAATAAATTTTGCCCTGAAAACCCTTCGCCACCAGCAATGGCAATAAACCACTATGGTCTATATGAGCATGAGACAAAATCACGTAGTCGATATCTTTGGGGCGAAAGGCAAAACGGAATTTATTCCATTCGGTGATTTGGTTTTCGCCCTGAGTCATGCCGCAGTCGAGCAGAATCTGTTGGTCTTGCAGCTTCAGCAGATAACAAGAGCCTGTGACCTGCTCGGCAGCCCCTAAAAAGGTTAAACTGGCATCTAATGGCATTGGGTACACTCCGGTTGTGGGGCTAAGTCCATGTTATAACTGAACTGAAGTGTTAAAAGATTAGTCTATATCAAACAAAGCATTAGTTTATTCCGCCTGCCCTTTTATGGAGCCTCTTTATGTCTGGTGACATCCCCCTGTATCAACGCCATCTGAGTTCTGCCCGTGAAGCAACAGAACAACAAAGTCAGGATTTACTTGAGCATCCGTCCTACCGACTCGCCTTTGCAGACAATGACTTTTTAATGCAGGACGAATTACGGCATGTGCGTTTGCAACTGGAGTATTTAAAACCCCAGCTGATCCTCGAACAAAATCAGATTAAAGCCACAGTGGTCGTCTTTGGCAGCGCCCGCTTTGTTTCGCGTCAACAAGCAGAGCAAATGGTAGTCGAAGCCAGGACTCAATTGGCACAATACCCTGAAGCTTGGGAGCTGCAGCAAAAGCTGAAAGTGGCGGAGCGTCAGCTCAAAAATAGTGCCTATTATGAAGCAGCTGCGGAGTTTTCACGTATTGTGACGGAGCATAGTCAAAGTTGCCCTGATACTTCGTTGATGATTATCAGCGGTGGTGGACCAGGTGTGATGGAAGCAGCGAACAAAGGCGCGTATCAGGCGGGTGGACAAAGTATTGGTCTGAATATAGTGCTGCCGCATGAGCAAAAACCTAACCCTTATATCACGCCCCAATTTTGTTTTCGGTTCCATTATTTTGCCATTCGCAAAATGCACTTTTTACAACGTGCGCGGGCTTTAGTCGCCTTCCCTGGTGGTTTTGGTACTCTGGATGAGTTATTTGAAACTCTGACTTTATTGCAAACCGGCAAAGCCAATACTGTGCCAGTGATCCTGTATGACAAAAACTTCTGGAGCCGTTTGATTAACTTTGACCTGCTGGTCGAGGAAGGATTGATTAAAGCCGAAGATATGCAGCTGATCCAGTTTGTCGATACACCGGAACAAGCCTGGCAAGCGATTTGCCATTGTTACAAGTTGTAAAAAATAATTGGGGTCAGAGTAAAATTAATGGCCTGGCCATTAATTTTACTCTGACCCCAATTTCAGCTTATTGAGCTTTTACGCAGTCAACAAAATATTCTTTTTTACCGTTACGCTCTTCACAGACCAGACCGTGGATATAAGTCTCGAAGCCTGGGAAGCGTCCGTTGAATTCGCGGGCGAATTTCAGGTAATCCACAATGATGGT
>JAHIWM010000116.1 GCA_018815765.1 Gammaproteobacteria bacterium
CCTGAACCCCAGGCAGGGAAAACCATCAGCACATCAATGGCGCTGACATCGAGGCCTTTATCAAACAAGCTTTGCAGCGGGAAAGTGTAGGTTTGCCATTGGCCTGGTACAGGAGTAGCAGCTTCCAGACTGGCAGAGAGAGGCAGTTCCACAGCAGAGGAAGCATCACCTGCTTCAATTTTGAATAGCCAGGCCGCATCAGCATTGTTTGGTGCGCTGATAACTTTCATCTCAAAACGCACCACACCGCTGGCCAGCAGGGCAGATGCGTCGTAATACACATCATCGTCAGCCAGTAAACCCATAACAGTTGGAGCTGCACCTATTACAAACTCAGCTGTCTTGCCGTGGTTGGCATCGTCATCTTCTACTGTAGGGGTTGTGCCACCACAGCAATCCCAGATAGCCCATTGTTCTGCTGCTGCATCAGCAAAGAGAGTCAGACCATTGGCTGATGGCGCATCGCCGTCAGGGTGGAAAATTTTTGCGTTATCTACACGATAGACTGCACCATCGCCTGTACCCCATGCTGGGAAAATCATAATCACATCGATGGCACTCAGGTCCAGACCAGCGGCGGCCAAATCAGACAACTTATAACTGTATGTTTGCCATTGGCCCGTTACCGGCGAGTGCGCTTCCACGCTGGCGTTCAGATCCAGTTCTACAGCTTCTGCGCTATTGTTGGACTCTACTTTGAATTTCCAGCTGGCGTCCGGACTGGAAGGTGCATTCACCACTTTCATTTCGAATTGGATTAAACCACCCTCTACTAAAGCAGTGGCATCAAAAGGAGTATTAGCACCGCCATTGGCGCTACGGGTAATAAAACCCATCACTGTAGGAGTGGCTCCTATTTTAAATTCGGCCACAGCGGCATGGGGTGCGTCGTCTATTTCTTGTGTAGGGGTAGAGCCTGCACAACAATCCCACAACGGCCAGTCTGGGTTAATAGCATCTTCAAACAACACCAGCTTAGGTAAGCTCTGATTTGGCTGAGCAATCTTAACCTTGTCGACGCGGTATACTGCACCTTCGCCTGTGCCCCAAGCCGGATAAATCATCAGTACATCAATAGCAGCCAGATCTAAGCCGGCATCCGCCAAGGCTTTCAGTGAAAAGCTGTAGCTTTGCCATTGCCCTGTCACCGGGGCAGCACCGCCTGCAGTTAAATCTAGCTCCACAGCTGTAGTGGCGCCTACGCTTTCTACTTTAAATTTCCAGACAGAGGCCGCATTGGACGGAGCTGATACAACCTGCATATCGAAGCTGATACTGCCGCTAGCCATAATAGGCGAGGCGTCGAAAGGAGTAGGTTTGCCTGCCGGGTCTTTAATAAACTCAGCGCGGCTGACAAAACCATTGACTGTAGGAGTTGCACCCACTAAAAATTCATACACATCACCTCGCTCTGCATCTGCTGTCAGAGCAGGTGTTGAACCACCACAACAATCCCATGCCGCCCAATTTGGATTCGGAGTACCATCGAAAATAGTCAGATTCTGCGGAATGCCTGTCGAAGGCGGTGACGGGATAGGGGCTTTACCTTCAACTAAGCCATCATCCGGTTTATCGTAGCCGGGACGGATGGTTTCACAGCCTTTACCTGTAGCCGGATTGGAAGCGCATTCATACACCCGCACATAGTCAATCTGAAAACTCTGACCATTGGTAAATGCCGCGGCATCTATACCCAGGTTGTTTACGTTTTCAGGCCAGTTACCCCCTACAGCCAGATTCAGGATCATAAAAAATTCCTGATCAAAAGGCGCTGTATCCCAATGCGTTTCTAATTCGCCACTTGTTTGATCAAAGTATTCGGTAAACCAGCCACGATGCTTCAGACCAACAGCTTCGCCTTTAGCGTTAAAACGCACGTCAGACTGACGCTGGGTGGCAAAAAGGTAATTATCGACATACCAGCGGATCTCACCTTGTTGCCATTCCACCGCATAGGTATGGAAATCATCAGCTGGGTTTGCACCTTCAGGCAGCAGATAGTTTTTGCCTGAGTTGGAGTTATTTGGCCATTCTTTGCCATAATGCAAAGTGCCGTGAGTGTTCGATTCTGTTACACCATCAGCATTAGTCACTTTCAGGTTAACAGCTTCCATAATGTCGATTTCACCGGATCTGGGCCAGCCGCCATACACTGAATCTGTTGGCATCATCCAGAATGCTGGCCAGCTTCCCTGACCAAAAGGTAATTTAGCGCGCATTTCAAAGCGGCCATATTTAAAGTCTGCTTTGTTGCGAGTGACAAGGCGGGCTGAAGTATAAGGTTTTTCAGCACCTTCGCCTGCCGGGAGTGCGACAATATTCAGCATGCCGTTTTCGATAAAGGAGTTTTCTGCATCGTCGGTGTAACACTGCTTCTCGTTGTTACCGCCCCCGGTGCAATTCACCTCATGAGTCCATTTACTTGAGTCGATGCTGGTTGCCGTGAATTCGTCACTCCATACCATCACCCAGCCACTTGTAGGCTGAGTCGGATCAACAGTGCCTAAATCTGTTTTTGTTTTTGATCCACCGCCACATCCGTGCAGGCTTGTCAGTGTGACGCCCGCCCAGAGTACGACGATACTTGTCGCTATCTTTCTCATTTGTTATTCCCTGTCTATTGAAGTTTGTTTTTTGAACAGCTGTGCTGGTCATTTATTGTTGTGAAAGCGCTTTCATAAGCGTATTAGCAGAGTGAATAAATATCAACTATCAGGTTAATGAATTTTATTTATTATTTTTAAGTGATTGTTAAATAATAGGTTATTGATGGTGTTAAAAATGGAGGCTATTGCTGCGCAATCGTTCATTTAGGTGGCCGGGACCAAATCTTTAGGATCTGTTTTTTTTAGTGGATATGGGGTGACTGAATGATTTGGCAGAATGAATAGTAGCTAAATAGTTTAAAACTAAAGGAACCTTAAGTTTTCTTTAAGCTTCCTCGCTCACACTGCCTGCTAATTCGGTATGCAGGAGTGTGCTTATGTTGTCTTCTTATCAGTTCGACCAGTCTGTTGCTGTCAGCTTGCCAAAGCAATCAGACGCTGACGCCAAAGCGCTGCTGCAGTTGGTGAAAGCATCAGATGTACAGCGTGCTTCCATTGAGCAGTTTATTGCATCAGGTTTTGCCAAAGCCTATCAGGCCGATGTGTATAAATTTATGCCCAATTTGTTAGGTGTAAGCAGGGCGGGCGAATGGCAAGCCGTGCTTGGTTTACGTTGTGCTGCAACAAGCGCGGCTAAAACAAAGTTATTTATCGAACACTACCTGCCTGCTCCTGTTGAGCAATTACTTGCTACTTACGGCATGCAGGCCGAACGTTCTCAACTGATTGAAATTGGTCACTTGTATGCATCCAACAGACAAAGCTTATTGCAGCTGTTTGTACTGATGGCTTATGCGCTGGACCAACTGAATTACCGTTATTTGTTATGTGCAGCTACTACCCAGGTGCGTGGTATTTTAAGCCGCCATGGCATTGAACTGACGGAACTTGGCGCAGCAAAAGCTGAAGCTTTAGGCAAAGATGCAGCCAACTGGGGCAGTTATTACGACACCAATCCAAAAGTTTGTGTGATGGATTTAGCCGCCGTGACCCGCCTTATTCACAGCGATGAAAAATTAACAGCTTTAGCCCATCAGCACTGGCCGCAGTTGCATCAGTTAGTGGCTCGTTTACCACAAGGAGACTGCTGATGCGTATTGAATTACCAACCACAGCGGTATTAAAAGATCTAGCGACAGGTTTGGCTTATTCACAGGCTCAAATCAAAAGGCAAATGGCGATATGGCAGGAACTATTGCTGGGTTATGGCGCACAGCGTATCGCGTTGGCGGCCAATAGTTCAGCGCAGTGGGCCTTGTTGGATTTAGCTTGTCTGGATGCAGATTTACTTTTGGTGCCGCTGCCCACTTATTTATCTGAAAGTCAGCTCGCTCATATCATGACACAGCTGGAGCCTGATTTTTACATCTCAGATCAGGAACAAAACTCAGCAGAATTTACCTTGTTAGAACAAGTAGGTGATTTATTGCTGTATCGACGCGAGTTACAAAGCCCTGGCGCCGCTATTCCTGCTACTTGTCAGAAAATTACTTTTACCTCGGGCTCAACAGGGCAACCAAAAGGCGTCTGCTTATCGGCGCAAAGCCAGCTTGATGTGGCCTACAGCCTGCTGGAACGCATCAGCCAAAACGCGCCTAAGCATTTGTGTTTATTGCCTTTAAGCACCTTGCTGGAAAATATCGCCGGTATCTATGCACCTTTATTAGCAGGTGGCGAAGTACTGATAGCTCCGGACTCTTTGCGTGGTTTTAGTGGTAGTCAGTTGTGTAATCCACAGGCTTTGCTGGCGCTTATCAGCAGCACAACACCAAAAAGCCTGATTTTAGTGCCTGAACTGCTGCAACTCTTGGTGATGGCGCGCGCTCAAGGCTGGCAAGCACCAGGATCGCTGGAGTTTATTGCTGTAGGTGGTGCACATGTATCCGCAGCTTTATTGCAACAGGCGGCACGTCTTGGCTTACCTGTGTATCAGGGGTATGGCCTGAGCGAATGCGCTTCTGTAGTGGCTTTATCCGGTGTGGATGCACGTCAAAGCACGGCTACAGAACTGGAATTAGTGGGCATGCCTTTAGCGCATCGTGATATTGAAATTATCGATGGCGAGATTGTAGTGAAACAGCCATTTCTGGGCTATCTGGGCGATGCGGCGTCGCTAAGCGACAAGGTCTTTACCGGTGATTTAGGTGAATTGGATACACAAGGCAGGTTACGTATTCTGGGCCGTCGTAAAAACTTACTGATCTCAAGCCTCGGTCGCAACATCTCGCCTGAATGGCCAGAGGCTTTATTAACCCAAAGCGGTTTAATCCGTCAGGCGGTGCTGGTGGGCGATGCTCAGCCTTATTGTGCAGCTTTGTTGTATCTGGCTGATGCCAAAGCTGCAGCGCAGTTGCCTGCTTATCTGGCTCACATCAACCAGCAGTTACCGGATTATGCGCAAATCAAAGCCTATCAGCTGTTAACTCAACCTTTGTCTGTGGCCGACGGCACTTTAACAGCCAATGGCCGGCCACGCCGTGCTGAAGTAGTTAAAAAATACCAATGCGAAATCAACGATTTATTTGTTTCTAATGATCTAACGGGAGAATCCTATGAGTTTTTATCAAACGCTGGTTAATGCAACCGAACAAGAGCGTGCTTATTTGCTGGAAGCTCCGATGATCCGCCGTACTTTCGTAGGCGACTTTACCTTGGATCACTACGTGGCTTTTCTTACTCAGGCCTATCACCACGTCAAACACACAATACCGCTGTTGATGTCGGTGGGTGCCTTGTTACCAGAATCCAAAGAATGGTTACGTGAAGCTGTGGCTGAATATATTGAAGAAGAATTAGGCCATCAGGAATGGGTATTAAACGACATAGCAGCTTGTGGTTATGACAAAGAACAGGCCCGCGCCAGTACTCCGGCTTTTGCCACTGAGCTGATGGTGTCTTACGCCTATGATTCGGTGCGCCGTGTGAATCCTTTGTGCTTTTTTGGCATGGTGCTGGTGCTGGAAGGCACCTCTATAGCCCTGGCAGAACAAGCGGCCAGCAAAATAGCCGGTACTTTGCAGTTACCACGTAAAGCTTTTAGTTACCTGAACTCCCATGGAGCTTTGGATCAGGACCATATCAAGTTCTTCGAAAGCCTGATGGATAAGATCACAGACCCGGCCGATCAGGCGCTGATTATCCATAGCGCCAAACGCTTTTTTCACTTATACGGCGATGTATTCCGTAGCCTGGAACAACCGCATGGCCTGACTAAAAAAGTTGTAGTTGAGGAGGCGATAGCATGAGCTTGTTAGCGGGCAAAACTGTACTGCTGACCGGCGCGACGGGCGGCATAGGTGCTGAAGTCGCCAGACAGTTAAGCGGCGAGGGTGCACGGTTGATTTTAACCGGTCGCTCTGTTGAAAAACTGCGTGCACTACAAAACCAACTGGCAGCTGAAACCTTGATCTACTGCTGTGATTTAACCAGCACAGCAGAGCAACAGGGCTTACTGCAGTTTTGTCAGCAGCAAGGTGGTATTGATGTACTGATTAATAACGCAGGGATCAGTCAGTTTGGCTTATGTCAGCAACAGCAGTTTAGCGATCTGATCAGTATTAACCTGTTGGTTCCTATGCAACTATGCCAGATTTTTCTGCCAATGTTGCGTCAACGCCAAGGACAAATTGTCAACGTCGGCTCAGCCTTCGGCAGTATTGGTCATCCGGGTTTTACTGGTTACTGCGCCAGCAAATTTGGTTTGCGTGGTTTTACCGAAGCTTTGCAGCGTGAACTGGCCGATAGTGGTATGCAGGTAAAGTACTTTGCACCAAGAGCCACAGAAACCAGTATTAACTCCAGCGATGTTGTGCAGCTCAATCAACAGCTTGGCAACAGTATGGATAGCCCGAGCTGGGTCGCAGAACAGCTTATTAAGCAGTTGAAGTCGAATGAGCTTCGCCGTTTTCTCGGTTGGCCTGAACGAATTTTTGTTCGCCTGAATGGGGTGTTCCCCGCTTTGGTGGATATGGGTTTAAAAAGTAAATTAACACTGATCGAATTATTTGCTGTGGGCAAAAACCACTAACGAGGTACATATGAACAGATCCAAGAACACTTTTAAATTAGCCACTTTAATCCCAGCCTTATTGCTGACGTTGGCTGCTCAGGCCGATGTACTGCAAGATATTAAACCTTTGCAGGATCGCTGGGCTGAAGTGAATTACAGTATGAGCGAAGACCAGAAAGAAAAAGCCTTTCCAGAGCTGGTGAAACAAGCCAATGCAGTGGTTGCTGCTAATCCAGACAAAGCCGAAGCCCTGATTTGGCGTGGCATTATTAAATCCAGTTATGCCGGTGTCAAAGGTGGCTTGGGTGCTATGTCGCTGGCAGAAGAATCTAAAGCAGACCTGGAAGCTGCGCTTAAAATTGATAGTCAGGCCTTACAAGGTTCGGCTTACACCAGTTTAGGTGTGCTTTACTACAAAGTACCAGGCTGGCCTATTGGTTTTGGTAGCGATAAAAATGCTAAAAAGATGCTGGAAAAAGCGCTGAGCATTAACCCTCAAGGTATTGATCCTAATTATTTTTATGCAGAATTTTTAACTGAAGAGCGCGACTATAAAGCAGCCATGAGTTACATTGAAAAGGCAAAACAGGCAGCTCCTCGTCCGGATCGCCCAACAGCGGATCAAGGCCGGTTGCAGGAAATCGCAGCACTGGAAGCCAAAGTAGCGAAAAAGCTAAAACGTTAATTTGCAAAACGTGTAGGGGCGAGGCTTGCCCCCGCCCGTATCAAATTTTAATCAGATGCTTTTTAGGGTTTATCCCAATCTATATTCAGGTTCGAACACAGGGGCATGTATGAGGCTATTGTTAGTCGAAGATGATCTGGATTTAGCCAAAGGCCTGGTGCTGGCGTTGTCCAGTCAGGGTTTTGCGGTCAATCACGTAAGTTTGGGTCAACATGCCTTAAGCAGTATCAAAGCCAAAGACTGCGATGCTGTGATCCTGGATTTAGGTCTGCCTGATATGGACGGTCTGGATGTCTTAAAACAAAGCCGTCAAAAAGACACTCATTTGCCCGTGTTGGTGTTGACGGCCCGTGATGGGGTGGATGACAGGATCCGTGGTCTAGATTTAGGCGCTGACGATTATCTGGTTAAACCTTTTGCTATGCCTGAATTATTCGCCCGTTTACGGGTGATTGAGCGGCGGCTTGGTACAGCGGCTACGCACTTAATTAAACTACAACAGGTTGAACTGGATACCAGCGCGCATTTAGTGCGGGTTGAAGGTGAATCTGTTAGCTTGTCCCGCCGCGAATATATGCTGCTAAAAGAATTGATGGAGTCGGCTGGGCGGATAAAAACCCGCGAGCAGCTCGAAGCCAGTTTGTACGCCTGGGGTGAAGAAGTAGCCAGCAATGCGCTGGAAGTGCATATCTCTAACTTACGGAAAAAGTTGCCAAAAGATTTTATTAAAACTCTGCGAGGAGTTGGTTATAGCGTGAGTGTGAACCCGGCATGAGTCTGATATGAGCCTAACTATATGAACCAGCTATGAGTCTGCTATGAGATCGTTACGCCGCTACTTAGTTACAGTGCTGATCGCGCTTTTTACGCTGATAAGCTTTGTTGCGGCTTTGCAAAGCTATAAACAAAGAGCCATAAGGGCTGAAGCATTGTTTGATCAGGATTTGCAGGTGCTGGCGTCCAGTTTGTCGCAGCAGTATCAGGCCGGTTCGCAGCAAGAGCTGGGATTGGCGCTGCAAGTTTGGCAAAAAGGCGAGCTGGTGTATCGCAGTGCTTTGGCGCCTGAAACCTCGATGTCGGAAGCCGAAGGTTTTAGTGAGCATAATTTTGCGGGTAAAAGATGGCGGGTGTTTCGTCAGACGCCTACCGACCTACTGACTGTGATAGTGGCGCAACCGCTGAAACAGCGGCAGCAACTGGCAGATGAAGTGATAACGGCCTCTATTTATCCTGTAGTGCTGAGTTTGCCGTTGCAGGCCTTATTGATTTGGTTAGTCGTCAGTAAAGCTTTGTCGCCTATAAAACGTTTCTCTGCCCAGCTGTCGTCTAAAAAAGCCAATGATTTAAGCCCGGTCGAGTTGGACCAGGTGCCGGCAGAGCTGGATCAGATGCTGAAAACCACCAATCAGTTATTTGCCCGTTTAGCTGATGCTTTTGAGCGGGAAAAACGTTTTGCCTCTGATGTGGCGCACGAGCTGCGTACTCCGTTGAGCGTATTGCAGGTGAATTTGCACAATGCATCGCAGCAGTGGCAGCACTCTGGCATTAGCGACCCTGAAGGTTCTATGTTGGCCTTGCAGGCTGGTGTAGAACGGATGAGTGCGCTGATCGAACAAATTATGCTTTTGAACCGCACCAACCCAGAGCATTTTCAGGCCCGCACAGAACAGCTGGATTTAGCGGGGTTATGCCGCCAGGTCGTGGCCGACTGGTATCCACACATTGACAAAAAGCAGCAACAAATAGAGCTATTGGGCCTTGAGCATTTGTCACTAAAAGGGGATGCTTTTGCTTTGCGTTTATTAGTCAGCAATCTGGTGGGTAATGCCAGTAAATACAGTGCGGTCGGTGGCTCTATCCAGCTGGAACTATCAACTAATCAACAGCAAGCCATGCTGGTGGTGCAGGATAATGGCCCTGGTATAGCGCCGGAAGAATACAGCAGAGTATTTGACCGTTTTTATCGGGTGGGGGGCGACAGGCACCAATCCGGCACCATAGGTTCAGGTTTGGGCCTGGCTATAGTACGGGATATAGTAGTTTTGCATCAGGGCCGCATCAGCCTTGGGGCCTCTGATTTTAGCAGTGGGTTAAAAGTGACAGTGGAACTGCCCCTTTGAAAAACATAGAGTTGAAAAAAAGACAGTTAAGAAAAAACAGTAAAAAAGCATTGCCCATTACCGCATTGTTATTGCTGACTCTGCCTGTTGTAGCGGAGCAAAGCGTATTTGAGCTGCGGATTAAAGATCATCTGTTTCTGCCCTCAGTGCTGTACGTACCGGCTGGTGAAAAAGTAAAGTTGCTGGTGCTGAATCAGGATCCGTCACCTGAAGAGTTTGAAAGCTTTAGCTTAAACCGCGAAAAAGTGATTTTAGGTAAAGGTAAAGCCACCTTATTTGTTGGGCCTTTGCAGCCTGGCAAGTACGAATTTTTTGGCGAATACAATCCGGACAGCGCTCAGGGGGTGTTAATAGCTCTGCCTGAAGCAGAGTGGCTGCAGCATAAGGCGAATCATGCTTATTAATACAGTACTGATGTTTTTACGCGAGTTGTTACCGCTTTGTTTGTTGCTGGCGACTTTGCTGGTATGGCATAGAAGTGTCTGGCGTAGTTTTGCCTTGTATTTTGCCTTTCCCTCGTTGCTGATGTTAAGCCTGATCAGCCTGCAGATGGTATGGATCTCAGAGCAACTGGATGGTCTGGGGTTGGAGCTTTTATACAGCTTTTTGTATCTGAGCTGTTTTGTGTTGCTCTGTTTGTCGGCCCTGAAAGCCCAGTGGGCGCTGTTGAGTTCAGCTTTTGCCGCCGCTTGTCTGTTTAGCATCAGTGGCAGTAACTTATTGTTATATATTTGGTTACCTGGTCAGGCAGAAAATACACCGGCCGATCTGGTGCTAGGTTCAGCTTTGGGAGTAGGTATAGGGGCCAGCATAGCTGTGCTTTGGTATTACTTGCTGACCGAGCTGAAACAGTGGCGTATCCAGAGTTTCGCTTTGCTGTTGTCCTTATCAGGCGCTCGTCAGGTGATGATGACATCGGCTTTACTTATTCAGTCCGACTGGCTTGTGGCTGGACCACAGCTTTGGCAAACCGAACAGTTGTTGTCGGAGCAATCTGAATTGGGTTTCTTTTTGCAGGCGCTGATGGGTTATGAAGCCACACCCAGTCTGTCGCAAGTTCTGTTGTATGTGTTGTGTTTTACGGTGTTGTTCTGGTGTTGCAGCTTGATGGAGAAAAAAAGATGAAGCTTTACAGCAAAAAAGCGGTGGTGAAGGCTTTGTGTTTTGTTTGTCTGTGCAGCAGCATGCAGGCTTTGGCGGATGGGCGAGTGGTGGACAAGGTCTATCACCCTTATGTGCAGCCGCTGGAGCGTGAATTTGAATACCGCTACTTTTACCAGCGTCAGGCTGATCATCCTGACAACAACACAATGGGGCAAAAACTGGGTTACGGTTTTTCAGTCGCTGAACGTGCAGCATTGGAAATTTATGTGATTGCAGATCGCATCAGCCCTGAAGATTACAAACTGACAGGCTACGAGCTGGAACTACGCTGGATGCTGACAGAGCAGGGCCAATACAGCGCTGACTGGGGCATGTTGTTTGAACTGGAGCGGCAAAATAATCAGGACAACTACGAATTCACCACTGGGCTATTAATGGAAAAAGAATTCGGCCCAACCAGTCTGACGTTAAACGCCCTGGCAGTTTATGAATGGGGCCAAACACTGGACGCCGAATGGGAAGGCGAATTCCGCGCTCAATACCGCTACCGCTGGTTACCCGCAGTACAACCAGCCATTGAATTATATGCCGGCGAAAACTACAAAGGTGCAGGCCCAAGCTTAATGGGCGTGCATAAATTTGATAAACAAGAGCAGCTGAAATGGGAGCTGGCGGTGATAGTCGCCATCGACAACGACACAGTCGATCGCACCTTACGTTTTGCGCTGGAGTATGAGTTTTGATGGTTACTGGATTATGTTGCTGTATAGGTTGCACTTGCCACAAGTGGCAGTGCAACAGAGAGTGAGCTAAGGCACCCTGCCAAACTGAGGCTCTGCTAGTTTCCCTTCCGCCTTAAGCCTCCCTTAAGTATCTACTTTTATGCTGGTCTCAAATAGAACTTGAGGCCTGTTTATGTCTGCTGTAACCGCCGAAAAATCATCTTTCCTTTCCAATTTGTTTTGCTTAGGCCCTTATCGTTATTTAATCCGCACTGCGGTGTTGGGTTTGGTGTTGTTGAGCCTGAGCAGGCTGGCTTTGGTATTGTGGCAATATGACAGAGTAGCCCAGACTGATGTGCTGACGCAGTTGTTTGTGCAGGGCCTGCGAGCCGATATTATTGTGGTTTGTTTACTCTTGGTGGTGCCTGTGCTGCTTGTTCCTCTCTCATCAGTGCGAGGCTTAGGCAAGTTCTGGTTTCAGTTTAGTTATTTGTGGTGTCTGGCAGCATTGGTGTTGCTGGTGTTTATGGAGCTGGCATCACCTGCTTTTATTCTGCAATACGATGTGCGGCCGAACCGGCTTTTTGTCGAGTACCTGAAATACCCAAAAGAAGTGCTGTCGACTTTATGGTTTGGTTTTCGTTTGCCTTTAGTTTTAGGTGTTGTGGCAACTTTTGTGTTGACCTGGTTCATGCGGCGGATCTTTCGCTCTGGCAAATGCAGTCTGATTAGCTGGTCTGTCGGCAAAACTGTTGGGCTTTGGTGTCTGGCCTTGATGTTGTTATTTGCCGGTATTCGTTCTACCACAGATCACAGGCCTGCTAATCCGGCGATGTTTGCTATCACATCGGACTCCATGGTTAATTCGCTGGTATTAAGTTCTGGGTATTCAGTGCTGTATGCTTTGTATAACCTGAAGCATGAAGCGCATTCCAGTGAGATCTATGGCAAATTGCCAACAGAACAAATGCTTAAACAAAGTCTGGACTGGCCCTGGCTGAAATCTTATCAGTTTACCAACACCCATTACCCCACAGCGCATTGGCAACAGGCGATGATCAAGCGCGCGAGGCCACTGAATTTGGTGATAGTGCTGCAGGAAAGTTTAGGCGCTACTTTTGTACAATCTTTAGGTGGTTTGGCCGTCACGCCGGAGCTTGAACAATTAAAACAACAGGGCATTTGGTTTGAAAATTTGTATGCCACAGGCACCCGTTCAGTGCGTGGTATTGAAGCTGTAGTGGCTGGTTTTCCGCCGACGCCGGCACAAAGCACAGTGAAGTTATCCAATAGCCAGCAACATTTCACTACGCTTGCGTCAATCCTTAAAGCCCAGGGCTACCAGACACAGTTTGTTTATGGTGGTGAAGCGCATTTTGACAATATGCGCAGTTTTTTTACCGGTAATGGTGTGGATCAGATTGTGGATCAAAGCCAGATGCAAAACCCGGTGTTTACCGGCAGTTGGGGCGCCAGCGATGAGGATGTATTTACTACTGCGCATCAGCAATTAATGGCGTTGCATCAGCAGGATAAGCCATTTTTCAGTCTGATTTTCACCTCCAGCAATCATGAGCCTTTTGAGTTTCCGGATGGCCGCATCGATTTAAACGAAGAGCCAAAAGCCACAGTCAATAACGCGGTGAAATACGCCGACTGGGCCATGGGGCAGTTTTTCAAGAAGGCAAAACAAAGCGACTATTGGCAAGATACCTTGTTTTTAATAGTGGCTGATCATGACAACAGAGTGTACGGCGACAACCTGATCCCAGTCGAAAAGTTCCATATTCCGGGGCTGATTTTAGGAGCTGATACAAAGCCAGAACTGCTGAAAACCCTTGCCAGTCAGATTGATTTAGCGCCCACCTTATTATCTATGATGGGTATATCCAGTTGCCATACCATGACAGGTCGTGATTTTACTCTGGATAACACCAGCCCCGGCCGAGCGTTATTGCAGTTTGAAAATTACTTTGCCTTGATGCAGCAAAAACCACAGCAGCAGGAGTTAGTGATCTTAAAACCTGATGGTGAAAGTGTCGCTGGGTTTTATCAGCCACAACAGCAAAAGCTTGATTTAAGCGCTCAGACTGTTTCTCTTTCAGATACAAACCAGGCTTTGGCTTTAGTGCAGTTACCTTCTTATTTATATAGAGAACAGAAAAACTCCAGCTCCGCTCTTTGCGGGCAACACTGATTCAATCTCATAAAAACGGCAGAATGATTCTGCCGTTTTTATTCTTTAAGTATGTCTTAAGTTTTGAGCTTTAGTTTGAAGGCTATAACCGCAGTGACTTATCCGGAGTAGAAATTTTGCCCCTTTTAACTTCTTCTTATGCTGGCACTTTAATAAAAACAGTGCTGCTGCCTTTGCTTATTTTGAGCCTGATGTTTTATCTGTTTTACCAGTTGGAACTGGATTTTGTATTGGCCGACTGGTTGTATCAACAGCAGGGGGGCCGTTGGGTTTTACAGCAGCATTGGCTGATGCAGAAGGTTTTACATGACAGAGTGCGGGATTTAAACCTGATGCTGGTTGTAGCGTTGATCTGCTACGGAGTATGGCTGCGTTCTGCCGCTAAATCTGCTGTGCTACGCCGTGCTGTGGCGACTTTGTTGTATTCACTCCTGAGTTGTTTTGCTGTGGTTTCATGGCTGAAGCATGTTTTACCTATGGAATGCCCATGGGATCTGCTTCAGTTTGGCGGAGATATGCCTTTTTATGGGCTACTCGAGCCAAGGCCAGAGGGCACTCCCACTCATCTATGTTTTCCGGCAGGCCACGCCAGCATAGGCTTTGCCTGGCTTGGGCTTTATTATTTTTTCCTCGAGACTAAACCGCAGTGGGCCTTCAAAGCGTTCATTGCTGCTGCGGCGACAGGCTTACTACTAGGTGCAGTACAACAAAGCCGGGGCGCTCATTTTTTCTCTCATGATATTGCTACCGCTGCTATTTGCTGGGCACTTTGCAGCATCATTTATTACATCCGGCTACAAAGGCTTAGTTTTGATGCTTCGGGCCTATCCGTTGGAGGGCGCCAGAATGGCTGAGTCTTGGATTTCTGTATTACCAGTGGCGGGCGTAAATCAAAGTGCTGTTCAGCTACAAAAGCTCTGGCATCCATTATGGTTTGCATTGATCTCTGCGCTTGGTATGACCTTGCTGCTCAATGGGCCCTTTTTGTCCAGTATTCAAGCTAAAGTTCCCGGCCAGTTTAAATTGCAGCTCTGTTTGATTTTATTGTTGTTTTTACTGAACTTTTTGCTGACAGTTTTAGTTAGTTTCAGAGCGATTCAAAAACCTGTGATGCTGTTGTTATTTGCCGCAGGTGCTGTGAGTTATTACTTTATTACCAGCTTTGGCATAGTGATTGACACTTCTATGCTGCAAAACGCTATGGAAACGGATGCGGCAGAGGCGAGGGGATTGCTGAGTATTACTATGCTCTGGACTGTCAGCACTGTGATGTTGTTTCCGCTGCTGTGCAGCAGTCTGATCAAAGTGCGGGTGATGCCACTGCGGCAGTTTCTGCTGCATTGGTTGCTCTGTCTGGTGCTGATTTTCGCTGCGCTTTTTAGCCTGGCCGCTTCAGCTTATACAGAACTTGCGCCTTTTTTCCGTAATTTCAGAGATGTTAAACATCTGGCTTTGCCTGTTAGTCCTGTATCGGCCGCTGTATCCTTTTCCGGCTCATGGTTAAACAGTCGCTTTCCCGAGCAATTTATACAGCTTGGCACTGATGCAGTGCAGCCTGTTGCAGCCAAAACAGCAAAACCACGATTGGTTGTGCTGGTTCTGGGGGAAACTGCCCGAGCGGATCATTTTCAGCTCAATGGATATCACAGAGCCACTAACCCCGGATTATCTGCGTTACCTCTGTACAGTTTTCGCGATGTCAGCTCCTGCGGTACAGCCACAGCGCACTCTGTACCTTGTATGTTTTCCGCTATGGGGCGCGATAAATATGTCGAGTCTGTGGCAAAAAACTCCAGCAATGTGCTGGATATACTTAAGCGCAGTGGCATAGCTGTCAGCTGGTTTGATAATAATTCGGGCTGTAAAACGGTTTGTGACAGAGTGCCGTCTGAGTTTTTATTTAACGACAGCGCCAATCCATTATGTGAAGACGGGCAATGTCAGGACGAGATTTTATTGCAGGCATTGCAAGCTCAACTCACTAAACAATACAGCTCAG
>JAHIWM010000117.1 GCA_018815765.1 Gammaproteobacteria bacterium
AAAGTGACGACCTGGACGCCTCAAAGTTGGCGAGCTTTTCCAATCCAACAACAACCTCATTACGATGATCAGGCTTTACTCAGCACTGTTGAGCAGCAATTGCATAAATATCCGCCTTTGGTGTTTGCGCAAGAGACTCGTGATCTCTTTAGTCAGCTTGGACAAGTGGCTGAAGGCAAAGCATTTTTACTGCAAGGCGGAGATTGTGCGGAAAGCTTTAGTGACTTTAATGCACCAAAAATTCGTGACACTTTTAAAGTATTGCTGCAAATGGCTGTGGTACTCACCTTTGCCGGCGGTTGTCCTGTAGTCAAAGTAGCACGTATGGCTGGCCAATATGCCAAGCCTCGCTCCAGCGATTTAGAAACCATAGCTGGTGTGTCTCACCCAAGTTATCGTGGTGACATAGTCAACAGCTTTGAATTTACAGCAGAATCGCGTAAGCCGGATCCAAATCGTTTAATGACGGCTTACCACCATTCAGCTGCCACCTTAAACCTGTTACGTGCTTTTGCACAGGGCGGTTTAGCAGACTTGCATCAGGTTAGCCGCTGGAATCTGGGCTTTGTTGACGCTAACCCACTGAAAGGCCGCTACCAGGATGTGGCTCAGCGTATTCAGGAAGCACTGCGTTTTATGGAAATTTGCGGTATTACGGCTGAGAACTCGCCGTCTATTCGCGAAACATCTTTATATACGTCGCATGAAGCGCTGTTGCTGAACTACGAAGAGGCCTTAACCCGCCGTGATTCGTTAACAGGCGAATGGTACGATTGTTCAGCCCACATGGTCTGGATAGGCGAGCGCACCCGTCAGTTGGATCATGCTCATCTTGAGTTTTTCCGTGGCATCAAAAACCCTGTGGGTGTGAAAGTGGGCCCAGGTATGGATGAAGTGGATTTATTGCGCCTTATTGATGCTTTAAATCCGGAGAATATTCCTGGTCGCCTGACGTTAATCACCCGAATGGGCGCTGATAAATTAGCTGAAAAGTTACCGGCTTTAGTACGTCGGGTCGAGCGCGAAGGCCGTAAAGTGGTCTGGAGTTCTGATCCTATGCATGGCAATACGGTTAAAGCCAGCAACGACTACAAAACCCGTGACTTTGAAGCGATTTTGCGTGAAATCCGCTATTTCTTTGCGGTGCATCAGGCAGAAGGCACTCATGCCGGTGGTATCCATCTGGAAATGACTGGCGATAACGTCACTGAATGTACAGGTGGCGCTTATGGTTTGTCTGAAAACGATTTAAGCAAGCGTTACACCACTCAGTGTGACCCTCGGTTAAATTCAGATCAGGTGCTGGAACTGGCCTTCCTGATCGCAGATACCCTTCGTGCGGTTCGCAAATAAAAAACCTGTCGCTGAACTCTTGTCTGATCATTCAGGCAAAAGTTCAGCGTCTTTACGTGTCGCCATAGTAGGAGCTGGCGCTATAGGTTGTTACCTCGGCACCATGCTTGCTCAATCCTCTGACTTTGAAGTGATCTTTATCGGGCGTGAACGAATGGCGCTTGAAGCCGCAGCTTATGGTTTAACGGCGCAGGATTTGGATGGTGCCTGTTATCAGGTTGCGTCACCTGCCGTTTATACAGAATTTGAAGCCCTTCGTAACGCACAGCTGGTGCTAGTGACTGTAAAAGCTCTGGATCTGCAGTCTTTGTTGCCCCAATTGGCACATCATCTTTCTTCAGACTGTTTGGTTGTGGCGATGCAAAATGGGGTGGCTATAACGCCTTTGTATCAACAATTTTTATCTCAGACTGTGCTCAGAGCCATAGTGCCTTTTAATGTGGTGAAAATAAGCCCAGGGTTTTATGCCCGCACCACGGGTGCACAAATGATATGGCAAAAGAGTGACGATCCACGAATTGGGGCTGTGCTTGAGCAACTGCAACATCATGGTATCAAGTCAAAACAGCTGGAAAATGTTAAAGCGGCTGAGTTCGGTAAACTGATGTTGAACCTCAATAATGCCATTAACGCACTCTCTGACTTACCGTTGCAACAGCAGTTATTGCAGCGGCCTTACCGGCTATTATTGGCGGCTGCGATAAAAGAGCTATTGGATTTATGCCGGCGCCTGAATATAGCCACCTATTCGTATACCTCTATTCCCAACAGTTATATTCCGCTGTTGTTGCAAACCCCCAACTGGTTATTCAAACGACTTGCAAAAAAAATGCTGGCGATATCCCCTGAAGCACGATCGTCGATGTGGGATGATATTCAGGCAGGTAAACCGACCGAAATAGAGTTTTTAAATGGCGCTGTAGTGACTTTGGCAGAGCAGCTAAAGCTGGATGCCCCCGTAAACCGGATGCTGGTGCAACTGGTTAAACGCAAAGAAAAAGGCGAACCGATCCGGCTTTGCCCTTTGCATGTGCAACAGCTGCTACAAGAGGCTAGCGGCAGCGAAAAAACTTAATACTTCTGCCTTTTCAGACCGGTTTGCGACAAAATCTTTGCCGAAATCTCTTCTATGGATAAATGGGTAGAGTTTAAAAAAGGGATTTTTTCTTTTTGATACAAAGCTTCTACTTCATCCAATTCCAGTTTGCATTGCCTTAGTGAAGCATATTTACTGCCTGGGCGACGCTGCTCCCGAATTTTGCTTAAACGCTCAGGTGTAATAGTCAGGCCAAATAACTTGGCTTTCTGCTTTTTCAGTTCATCCGGCAAACGCAACATATCCATGTCTTCCTGTACAAAGGGGTAGTTGGCTGCTTTGATGCCATACTGCAACGCCAGATACAAACTGGTGGGGGTTTTGCCTGATCGGCTGACACCCACCAGAATAATATCGGCTTTGGCATACTCCTTTAAATTGACACCATCGTCATTGGCCAGTGCATAGTTGACCGCATCAATACGAAAATCATAGGTTTTTTCATGAATACTGTGAGTGCGATGGGTTTTTGGCATGGCCGCTATGCCTAATTCTTTTTGCATAGGCTCGATAAAAGCATTCAAAAAGTCGTAACAGACACCATCACTACTGTTAATAATCTGCCGCAATTCTTCATCAACAAAGGTCTGAAAAATCAAAGGCCGGATTCCGGTAGTTTTATAACGATCGTTTATCCGTTGTTTTGCTTGTAATGCGATCTCCGCAGTTTCAACAAAAGGGATGGTGACATGGTCGAATTCCGCCGGAAACAGTGACAATAGGGCGTGTCCGAACACTTCTGAGGTAATGCCAGTGCCATCAGATATATAAAAGGCTGTTCTCACTGTTTTCTCCATTTTGTCGTTATAAAATTACATAAAAATTAAGGTTTTATTTAGTTTTCACGCCAGTGTAGAATTGTTCTGCTTGTGTGGCTTGCCATGTAAGTTTACATAACCTGCAACAAAAATTGGAGACTCATTGTGCAAGAATTCGTTGTTTGGTACCAGGACCTGGGCATGCACGACGTTCCTCGCGTTGGTGGTAAAAATGCGTCATTAGGTGAAATGATCAGTAACCTGGCAAATGCAGGGGTACAAGTTCCGGGTGGTTTTGCCACTACAGCTTATGCCTTTAATCAATTTCTTGAACAGAGTGGTCTTAACGAGCGTATTTATCAACTGCTGGATGGATTAAACGTTGATGATGTAAATGCCCTTGCAAAAGCTGGTGCGCAAATTCGCCAATGGGTGATCGACACGCCATTTCAGGCAGAATTTGAGCAAGCCATTCAAACTTCGTATCAACAGCTGCAACACGATTGTGCTGAAGATGTCTCCTTTGCAGTGCGTTCATCAGCCACAGCTGAAGATATGCCGGATGCTTCTTTTGCGGGTCAGCAGGAAACTTTCTTAAACGTACGTGGTTATGCTCATGTGATTGAAGCCATTAAACACGTATTTGCTTCGTTATTTAACGACCGCGCTATTTCGTATCGTGTGCATCAGGGCTATGACCACCGTGGTGTGGCTTTGTCTGCTGGTGTACAGCGTATGGTACGTTCTGATTTGTCTGCCTCAGGTGTGATGTTCAGTATCGACACTGAATCAGGTTTTGAAGATGTGGTTTTCGTCACTTCATCTTATGGTTTAGGTGAAATGGTGGTGCAGGGCGCGGTCAACCCTGACGAATTTTATGTGCACAAGCCGACAGTGATGGCAGGTCGTCCTGCTGTGGTACGCCGTAATTTGGGCAGTAAGCTGTTACAGATGGTGTATTCCAAAGATTTAAGCCATGGCAAACAAGTTGTCATCGAAGATGTGCCTGCAGCGAATCGTCAGCAGTTTTCACTAACAGACGCTGAAGTGCAGGAATTGGCGAAACAAGCCGTCATTATTGAAAAACATTATGGCCGCGCCATGGATATCGAATGGGCCAAAGATGGTCAGGACGGTAAGCTGTATATAGTCCAGGCCCGTCCTGAAACTGTGCGTAGCCGCGAAGACAGCAACGAAATGGAACGCTTCCAGTTGCAAGGCTCTGCGCCTATCGTCGTTGAAGGTCGCGCCATTGGTCACAAAATTGGTTCAGGCAAAGCCAAAGTGCTGGCTAGTATCGCTGATATGGACCAAATCCAGCCAGGTGATGTGTTAGTCACCGACATGACAGACCCGGACTGGGAACCTATCATGAAACGCGCTTCAGCTATTGTCACCAACCGTGGTGGCCGTACTTGTCACGCCGCTATTATTGCGCGTGAACTGGGTATTCCTGCTGTAGTGGGTTGTGGCGATGCCACTAAAAAAATCAAAAATGGCCA
>JAHIWM010000118.1 GCA_018815765.1 Gammaproteobacteria bacterium
CCTTTTGATCCTATGACCTTATCTGATTAAATTCGCGAAATCTGGCAAAAACTTCAATAACTAAAAATGGGGTCAGATCACATTGTTAACAGTTAACAATGTGATCTGACCCCATTTTCTTTATTTATCCGGATCCTGCCGTTTCTGTTCAACTTGTTCAAATAACTTTTGTAAGTCCTGTTCGTACTGCTGCATATCTTTACCTTGCCCCAGATAAAAAGGCAGAGGCAATAAACGTGAGTCGTACTGTAAGCTGCGATCAAAAGGCGAAGGAGGAGTCAGTAAAGCTGCCCACTGGCCTGAGGTAGCCAATAAAGCAACGGCTACAGCAACAGAGGTTTGAGCCTTGATGGACCAGTGAGTCGCCAGCCACAAGTTGCCACTAAATAAAGCAGCTAAGATCAAGGTATAACCCAGCACTTCGAGCAGCTGCGCAACAGCAGAACCGTCCAGATTAAAACCCAGCCAATAACAAAAGGCGCCCCAGACAGAACTACTTGCCAGCGCCGCATAGGTCAGGCTTAACTGAGGTAGAAAATGACTTTCCTGCTGATTGAACCTGCTCCAGAGCGCCAGAATAGCTGGCCAGATACAGAACATCAGCAAGGTTTTCGGTAATTCCAGCAACCGCACTGTCCATAAATGCTCCAGCTGTTTTGGTAAGGTTAACCAGATGTCGACTACCTGATCAGCCGCTAATATCAAAGCAAACAGCAGAATAAAAGCCCAATGCCCCATCGCCTGTAACCGCTGGCCTGTCACACTGAAAGGCATAGTTTCAGCAACAGGGTGTGCATCGTCATACAAACGTAGTGCCTGTTCACCTAACCAACAAACCTCTCCCGAACGCAGCGGCTCTTTCGCCACTACAGCTTTTCGATCTGAGACAAAACTGCCATTGACTGAACTTAAATCTTCCAGCCACCAATGGCCTTCCTCGTCTTGCTGCAACTGAGCATGATAAGGACAAACATGCTTATTAAATAAAATCACATCGTTGTCAAAAGCCCGGCCCAATTTAACCTGATGTTGTAAAAACTTATGCCGCTCTGTGACTTTTTGCTGTTTGTTCAGTACTTCAACTATTACTGCCATACCACAGCTCCAATAAACTTACGGCTGAACTCTAAGGCCATTTTTTGATCCACGCCGGCCAAAGTAAAGTGGCTGATCACGCCTTGTTGCTGATGGTCTAAAGAAGCAGAAATATAAGCCACATCAAAAAGTTGTGGATAATTACGGTAGGCTCGTAAACAAAATACAGCCTTGGCATGCTGACCTTCCACCGGACTCACCAGCTGATTCTGGCAGGAATAAGCGGTCACATCGTCTTCGCCTGCACTATTGTCGGCATTCATCTGATTGATGCTGTGCTGATAACGGCGGAAAAACTGCAGTGGGTGTAAGTCTTTGGCCTGCAGCCATTCAAACTGCATTTCAATGCGGCCTGTACTGAACTCTGACGACAAAAAGATTTCTTCCGGCTGATTACAAAAAGCATTTACTCGTTTGACATCGTCTTTATCTTTTTCCACATTGGACGTACCCCAGCAGCGGATAAAAGGCACTATTTCATCAGGCACTGTGGCAGGACCAAAGTTTTTCAGCTGCCAGTCTGCCTGCAGAATTTGCTGAAACATCGCCTGCTGATTACTGATCAATTGCTGGTGAATATCTTCTTTCAAATCAGCTACTGCGGCTTTTTCCAGTAATTTCTTTAACGCGGCAGCTGGCACTAAAAACCCTAAATCATTACCAGCTGACGCCACATTCACCCCAATGATTTCGCCTGCTTCATTCACTGCCGGGCCACCACTCATGCCGCTGTTAATAGCACCGGTAAAATGAATACGAGGGTAAAAACTGTGCTTTTGCAGGCCATTGTAGGTTCCAGGCACTACTATTAAGCCCAAATCATGTGGATTCCCCAAAGAATACACTGCAGCACCTTGTACCGGAGCTTGCTGCTGTAACTGAAAACTCTTGGCTGCCTTGTAGTCAGTTTTTAGCAAGGCCAAATCGTTAACCACATCAACGGCCACTATCTCAAGTTTGCCCTTTTGCTGATTTTGCGCCAAAAACTCCAACTGGTATTTTTGCGGGAATAACACAGCTTCAGACACTACATGGTAGTTGGTCACCACCAGATTCGGTTCTGCCAATAAAAAACCACTACCTATGGCCGACTTAGCACCTGAAGCATGCTCAAGCACTTTAATTTGCAACAAAGCATCGGCGTAATCAGCAAATACTTTTTCAGCGACAGCAGCGCTGTAACCTGGGGCTGAGCAACAGCACAGAACCAGCAACAACAGGCTGGTCCATGTTTTTTGCAGCATAGGGGGTCCTTTCAAATCATGAATTAATACAACAGGCTATAGAGTTTACGTCTGTAGCTGGACGCTAAAGGCTCACCTTTTGGTAAAGTGGCCAAGATATCCAGATAGAGCTTTTTCGCCTCACCAAAGTTCAGATCCTGCTTCAATATTTCAAAAAGCAAAGCCAAAGCTTCGGCAGAACGCTGCACCTGATGGTACTGTACCGCCAGCTGTTGTTGCAGCTCTTTATTATCAGGATCAGTAACTAACGCCTGCTCCAGCGCTTTCACTTCCGGGCTGTCGGCCGCTTGTTGCGCTAATTCTAAACGCGCTTTGACACTGTGATACAACGCATCCTGATCAGCCATTAATACAGTGGCCAGGGCTTTTTCGGCGGCTTCTAACTGCCCCAGTTCCACTTGAACTAATGCCAGTTGTAAACGGATATCTACCCGATCAACGGCAAGTTCATTCGCCTCTTTTAACAAAGGATAAGCATCAGTCCAGTTTTGTTGCTCCAGCAAAGGCATAGCCTGCTGCAGTAACTGATCTTCGGGTTTAGGTAAAAATGCACTTAACCGCTGTAAAATGGCCTGTTCAGGTACTTCACCAGCAAAACCATCCACCGGCTGACCTTCTTTAATAAACAGCACTGTAGGCACCG
>JAHIWM010000119.1 GCA_018815765.1 Gammaproteobacteria bacterium
CGGCATTATACAGAAATAAATGACAAAAAGCGCGGTTTAATCAAGGGGATCGCGTAACCATTCAGGTTACGCGTGATTCCTTAGGCTAAAGTGCTGAGCGTGCTAAATACTTCAAAGTATTGAGGAAATGTTTTGCGGGTACAATCCGGGTCTTCAATAGTTACAGCAGTGTCACTTAATGCAACCAAGGAAAAGCACATGGCCATCCGGTGATCGTTATAAGTGGCAATACTGGCATGTTTCAGTTGAGCCGGAGGTGTGATCAGAATGTAATCTTCACCTTCTTCCACTTCAGCTCCCACTTTACGCAGTTCAGTCGCCATAGCGTTCAGACGGTCAGTTTCTTTCACGCGCCAGTTGTAGACATTGCGGATAGCTGTTGGGCCTTGTGCAAATAAAGCTGTGGTCGCAATGGTCATGGCTGCATCAGGAATAGCGTTGTAATCACGGTCTATGCCTTTTAATTGGTTACGGGTAACCGAAATATAGTCATAACCCCAGTCGACCGTGGCACCCATAGCTTCTAAAGCGTCGGCAAAGTGAATATCACCCTGCACTGCATTTTTGCCAATGCCTGTGACTTTAATGGTACCGCCTTTAATAGCAGCAGCGGCGAGGAAATAAGAGGCAGAAGATGCATCCCCTTCAACCAGAAAATCACCTGGTGACTGATACTGCTGATTGCCTTTGACGACAAAACTTTGATAGTTCTTGTTCTCGACAGTAACGCCAAAGCGCGCCATCAAGGCCAGCGTAATATCAATATAAGGTTTGGATACCAGTTCACCGCTAATGACTATTTCGCTGTCACCGGATAATAAAGGTGCCGCCATCAGCACTGCAGTTAAAAACTGACTGGAGACAGAACCATCAATACTGATTTTACCGCCTCTAAGGGCTTTACCGCGAATACGCAGCGGCGGATAGTCTTTGTGCTGCAGATACTCAATATCGGCATTCCACTGCAGCAATGCATCCACCAGATGGCCAATAGGACGTTCGTACATCCGTGGCTCACCTGTTAAGGTGACATCAACATGGGATACAGCCAAAGCTGCTGTGAGCGGGCGCATCGCTGTACCGGCATTGCCTAAAAACAGCTCCAGTGGTTCTTTGTGCTGAAATACACCAGCTACACCCGTGATTTCGCAGACAGTTTTATCCGCAGATAACGAAAACTGTACGCCAAGCGCTGTTAAGGCATTAAGCATATGGCTGACATCGTCGCTATCGAGCAAATTGGTGATACGGGTTGTGCCTTTGGCTAAAGCGGCCAGTAATAAAGCGCGGTTGGAAATACTTTTTGAGCCAGGTAAATGCACCACGCCTTCCACTTTAGCGATAGGCTCTAGGGTTAAAGTTTTCATCAGCCGTGCACCCGCTCAAATTCTTTCATAAAGGTCACTAAAGTTTGTACGCCTTCAAGTGGCATAGCATTGTAGATACTGGCGCGCATACCGCCGACCATACGATGGCCTTTTAATGCCAACAAACCATTGGCTTCGGCTTCGTTGACAAACAAGTCGTTCAGCGTTTCGTCACCTAATAAAAACGGTACGTTCATCGACGAGCGGAATTGTGGCGCTACGTCATTACGATAAAAATCGCTTTGGTCGATATAGCCATACAAGGTTTCTGCTTTGAGTGTGTTACGCAGTTGCATAGCCTCGACACCACCCTGACGCTTCAGCCACTGGAAAACTAAACCAGCCAGATACCAGGCATAAGTGGGCGGCGTATTAAACATACTGTCGTTGTCAGCGGCCAAACGATAATCCAAAACGCTAGGAATGCTGCTGCCTTTGGCCGGTAACAAGTCTTCACGCACTATGGCAAGGGTTAAACCTGAAGGCCCGATATTCTTCTGGGCGCCAGCATAAATCACGCCATACCGGCTGACATCAATATGCCGCGATAAGATGGTAGATGACAGATCGGCCACTAAAGGCGCTTTGGTGGTGGGTAAATCGATAAACTCCATACCATCCACTGTTTCATTCGGGCAAAAATGCACGAAGCTGGCATTGTCGTTGAGCTGCCAGTCGGATGCAGGCACTAAAGTGCGAAGACCATCTTGCTTAAACTGAATAGCCTGAGCTTTTAATGCCGTGAATTTTTCAGCTTCTTCAACAGCAGCCTTAGACCAGGCGCCTGAGACAATATAATCGGCACTTACACCAGTCTTGGCTAAATTCAGTGGCACAGCAGAAAACTGACCGCGACCACCACCGTGCATAAACAGCACTTTGTAGTTGGCAGGTATGCACAATAAATCGCGTAGGTCTTGCTCAGCCTGAGCCGCGACCTGCATAAAATCTTTGCCTCTGTGACTCATCTCCATAATGGAGCAGCCGCGACCATGCCAGTTGATCAACTCTTCCTGTGCCTGTTGCATCACTTCCACCGGCAACATAGCCGGGCCAGCACAAAAGTTATAGGTGGTCATCTCTTGCTCCTGTTACAACGCTTTATCGAATGAAATACAAATTAGAAAACGGCTTTGGGTCATCTTGGGATGATCTTTATTTTGTGGCCTTGGGTTTATCACTAAAAGTGCTGTCTACGAATAATCCTGACGTCTGGACGGCTCTTTCTAAACAGCCGCTACTTTAACGCACTTTACAAAAGACAGAAATAAAAAAGGGGCCAGATCACATTATTTTTTGAATAATGTGATCTGGCCCCTTATTCACAGTCTTATTCTTCTTCGCCGTCCGCTACAGTATCCTCTGTTGGATTTTGTGCGGCTAATGCTGCGGCTTCCGCTTCTGCGGCTGCTACTTCGTCCTGATCCTGAATTTCGTCGATGCGTTGTACACCTACTACTTTTTCACCTTCAATGGTACGGATCAGAATAACACCAGCTGTGTTACGGCCTACTTGTGAAACTTCGCTGACGCGGGTCCGTACCAGTGTGCCTTTGTCAGAAATCAGCATGATTTCATCCAGCGCATTCACTTGTACTGCACCTACCACCAGACCGTTACGTTCGGAGACTTTGATAGAAACCACGCCTTGAGTAGCGCGGCTCTTCTCTGGGTATTCCTGCAGCGCGGTACGTTTTCCGTAGCCGTTTTCAGTCACTGTCAGAATAGCGCCTTCGCTCTTCGGAACAATCAAGGACACCACAGAGCCGTTTTCGCGTAAACGGATACCGCGAACACCTGTAGCTCCACGGCCCATAGGACGTACCTGATCTTCTTTAAAGCGCACTACTTTACCGTCGTCCGAGAACAACATGATCTGGCTGTTGCCGTCTGTGATATCCACACCAATCAGCTGATCGCCTTCGTTCAGGTTCACGGCAATAATACCGTTGCTACGTGGACGAGAGTATTCAGTCAGTGATGTCTTCTTCACTGTACCGTTGGCCGTAGCCATAAACACGTACTTGCCTTCTTCGTATTCACGAACCGGCAGAATAGCAGTGATACGTTCGTTTTCTTCCAGTGGCAGTAAGTTAACTATTGGCTTACCACGCGCCTGACGGGAGGCCAGCGGTAACTGATACACCTTCATCCAGTACAAACGACCACGGTTAGAGAAACACAAAATCGTATCGTGGGTGCTGGCGATTAGCAGTTGGTCGACAAAGTCTTCATCTTTTACTGTAGTTGCCGCTTTACCACGACCACCACGGCGCTGAGCTTCATAGTCAGACAGAGCCTGATACTTGGCGTAGCCTAAATGCGACAGAGTCACGACTACGTCTTCTTCAGTGATCAAGTCTTCCATGTTGATATCCATCGCGTTGTCCTGAATTTCAGTACGACGGGCATCACCATATTGGGCTTTGGCAGCTTCTAACTCTTCACAGATCACTTCCATTAAACGCTCCGGGCTACCCAGAATGTGTAATAACTCAGCAATCAGCACTAATAACTCTTTGTATTCGTCCAGAATCTTTTCATGTTCCAGACCAGTCAGTTTGTGTAAACGTAAATCTAAGATTGCCTGAGCCTGTTGTTCAGTCAGGAAATACTCGCCATCACGAATACCAAAATGCTCTTCCAACCATTCAGGACGGGCGGCGTTTTCACCGGCACGTTCTAACATAGCGCTGACATCACCTAACTGCCAGCCGCGAGCGACTAAACCTTGTTTGGCATCGGCCGGGCTTGATGAGTTTTTGATTAAGTCAATGATTTCATCGATGTTGGCAAGAGCAATAGCCAAGCCTTCTAAGATATGAGCGCGGTCACGGGCTTTACGTAAATCGTACACTGTTCTGCGTGTTACCACTTCGCGGCGGTGCAACACAAAACATTGCAGCATGTGCTTTAAGCCCATCAACTTCGGCTGCCCCTGATCCAGGGCAACCGTGTTGATACCAAACACAGTTTGCATCTGAGTCTGCGTATACAAGTGGTTGATTAAAACGTCTGACG
>JAHIWM010000120.1 GCA_018815765.1 Gammaproteobacteria bacterium
CCAAAACTAAACAGGCTTTTAAGCTGATGACGAAACAGTTCAGACTGCAACATCAGCACCAGCAATATCACTAAAGCTTTGATCAGCAAGTTAAATTTAGAAGGTAATCCGCTGACCACTATGGTGGTGCTTAAGGCCTGAATAATCAGCACTCCTATCACAGCACGAGGCAGAGAAAAACGCCCACCAGTTAAAGCTGCGCCGCCTATCACTACAGCTAAAATGGCATCCAGTTCTAACCATAAACCTGCGTTATTGGCATCCGAACCCTGAATATCTGCCGTAGCTATAATACCAGCCAAAGCAGCGCAGCCACCGGCCAGCAAATACACCGTCAGCTTAATGCCTCTGTCATCTATGCCTAAATAACGACTGGCTTTGGCGTTACAGCCTACAGCTTCGATAAATAAGCCCAAAGCTGTGCGTCGCAATAGCAACTGCATAATAAGCAGCGCCAGCAATACCAACCAGACAGGCACCGGTAAACCTAAAAAGGAGCCTGAACCTAAAGCGGCAAAGTCAGGGTTCTGGAAGGTCACAATCTGGCCCTGGTTTAATAGCTGCGCCACCCCACGACCCGCCACCATCAAAACTAAAGTCGCCACTATAGGCTGAATGCCGAGATAACTGACCATAAAGCCATTGACCAGGCCACAAGCTAAACCTGTCAGTACAGCCAGACCTATCACAGCAGGAATAGACCAGTCCCCCAGCACTAATAAGTTAGCGCACACTGCGCCGCAAATCGCCATCACAGCGCCAACCGACAGATCAATACCACCAGTGGCTATGACTAAACTCATGCCGATGGCCAGTAAAGCTACAGGTGCACTGCGGTTTACAATATCAATCAAAGGTCCATACAAACGGCCATCCTGCCATTGCAGTGAAAAAAACTGCGGGTCCAGCAGTAAATTCACCAGCAATAACAAGGCTAAAGCCACTAAAGGATAAAGATACAAGCTGAATTTATGCGCTGACTGACCAGGACTATAACGCGCCTGCCTCGCTGCTTTTAAATGATCGGGATTGGTTTGATCCACTACTACTCCTTCGTTCGTCATACGCTGGCTCCCGCAATAGCAGCCATAATGCGATCCGGGTTCAGATCCTCACCACTTAGCTCTGCTACTTTTTTCCGGTCACGCATGACCACAATTTTGCTGGAAAAGGCGGTGAGCTCTTCCAGTTCAGATGAAGTGACCAATAAAGACATACCCTGCTGACAAAGCTGCCGGATCAGCTGCAATATTTCAGCATGAGCACCAATATCGATACCACGGGTAGGTTCGTCCAGTAATAACAGCTGTGGTTCCACCGCCAGCCAGCGTGCCAGAATCACTTTTTGCTGATTGCCACCACTCAATTGGCCTATAGCTTTGTCGGCGTCCGGTGTGGCGATTTGCAGTTTTTCAATATAAAAATCAGCTAGTTGTTGCTGTTTCTTTTTCGAAATCACCCGCCACCAACCTTGTTTAGCCTGCAGTGCTAAGCTGATATTTTCACGGATGGATAAAGGCGCAATCATGCCCTGGGATTTACGATCCTCAGGACAAAGCGCAATACCAAGTGCTATGGCTTGTGCCGGATTACTCAGTTTAATCGGCGAACCCGCAAAACTTAAAGTGCCACTATCGGCTTGATCCAAACCAAATAGCAGACGACAAATTTCAGTACGACCAGAACCTAATAAACCCGCTAAACCCACAGCCTGACCTTGAGGTAAATCCAGATCCAGCTGCTGCACCGACTGACCAGAATTTAACTGTCGCGCTGTTAAAATAGATTCTGAGTGTTCCACTGCCAGACAAGGCGCCTGATGACGCTGCTGACATAGTTCTTTACCCAGCATAGCTGCAATCAGTTCAGCTTTATTTAAATGGGCAGTCTGGTATTCACCAACAAAACAGCCGTTACGCATGACCGTAATGCGGTCGCTGATTTGATACACCTGATCCAAAAAATGGGTAATAAAAACGATGGCCACACCTTGTTGTTTTAACTGGCGCAGCACCTGAAATAAAACCTGAACTTCATCGGCATCTAAACTGGCGGTGGGTTCATCCAGCACCAGCACTTTGGTGCAAGCTGCACCGCGTTTAGGGGCTATACCACGGGCAATAGCCACCAACTGCTGCACTGCAACTGAGAACTCAGACAAAGGCGCAGTGACGTTGATATCAAGGCCAAAAGTGCTTAATAAGTGCCGTGCCTGATTTGCCATGGCTTTTTTATCAATTAAGCCAAAACGCTTAGGTTCTGAACCTAAAAACAGGTTATGGGCTACGGATAAATTCGGCAGTAAATTCACTTCCTGATACACAGTGCTGATACCAGCTTGCTGTGCATCTTTAGGCGTAGCAAAACTTAAAGCGGCTGAGTCCAACAGCAGTTCGCCGCCATCTTTTTGCAGCACTCCTGTCATCACTTTAACTAAAGTGGATTTACCGGCGCCATTTTCACCTAATAAGGCATGTACTTCACCGGCATATAAACTCAACTGAGCTTGCTGCAGCGCTTTTACGCCAGGGAAGTTTTTGTTGATCTGCCGTAGTTGCAGCACTGGTGTAGCGCTACTGTAGTTCTGTTCTGACATCAGAATCTCCTGAAAAGCCAGCAGTGGGTGCTGCTGGCACAACAAAGCTGATTACTTCAGGCGTCTTTTTTCATATTCAGCTGCAGCCGTATCCTGCAAGAATAAATCCCCTGTGGTACGGATCAGCTTTTCAGTGTCTTTTTTACCCTTCAGATAAGCTTCAATCACATCAAAAGCCGGGCCACCTAAATGCGGATTCAGCTCCACTGTGGCATTGGCGTCACCATCGGCCATGGCTTTAAAGTAGTCCGGTACAGCATCCACAGACACCACCAGCACATCTTTGCCAGGCTTTAAGCCAGCTTCTTTAATGGCCTGAATAGCACCTAAGGCCATTTCATCGTTATGAGCCCAAAGTGCACAAATGTCTTTGCCACCCTGCTCTGCTTTGAGCAAAGACTCCATCACTTCTTTGCCTTTGGCGCGGGTAAATTCGGCGGTTTGACTGCGGACAATTTTAGCTTGTGGATGTTTCGCCAACACTTCGTTAAAACCTTTAGCACGGTCTATGGCTGCTGTAGCTCCGACTGTGCCTTGCAGTTCAATGATATTGCATTGCTTTTGAGCCTGGGGTTGGCTTAATAACCAGGTCGCCGCTTTGCGGCCTTCTTCGACAAAGTCAGAGGCAATGCGGGTAACAAATAACGACTCGTCCTGCACTTGCACATTACGGTCCACTATCACCACAGGAATACGGGCACGTTTGGCTTCTTTTAATACAGGAGTCCAGCCGGTTTCCACTACAGGGGCAATGATAATGGCGTCCACACCCTGAGCAATAAAACTACGCACCGCTTTGATTTGATTTTCCTGCTTTTGCTGCGCATCAGAAAACTTCAGATCGATGCCGCGTTTTTTCGCTTCAGCTTTAACAGACTCGGAAAAACTGGTACGCCAGCCGCTTTCTGACCCCACCTGAGCAAAACCTACTGTGGTGGCAAAACTGCTGTGACAAACTAAACACAGGCCAAGACCTGCAACTATGGATTTGATTTTCATACGTCGACTCCCCTTGTCTACTGACAGACCCATGTAATATTTTTAAATGGCAGGCCTGCTGTGATTGAACTCTGTTTTGATAAAACTGTTGTTATAAAACGTTAGCTATACCCCAATACAAAACGGCTGCACTGCCGATACAACTGTCCAGCTTTAAGCAAAGCCGTTGGAAAATTTGGTTTATTGACCGCATTTGGATAACCATGAGGCTCCAGACATAAAGCGGCGTATTTCTCTATTGGCGTGCCTTGATTTCCAACAATGCTGCCATCGAGAAAATTACCGCTGTAAAACTGCAGACCAGGTTGGTCAGTAAACAACTGCAAAAAACGACCTGAAGCAGGATCCCGCACTAAAGCCGCAGCTGTGTTCTGATCACGCTCTTTATTTAATACAAAATAATGGTCGTAGCCATTATCAAGCTGGCCAATATCCTGACCTATCCGCTTGCCCGTTTTAAAATCAAAAGCGCCTGTTGCCGCCACTAACTCGCCTGTCGGCACCAGTTGTTTATCCAAAGCCAAAATAAAATCGGCATCGAGCTGCAATTGCTGCTCAAGCACAGTACTTTTACCCACACCGCCAATAGCCCAGTAGGCATGATTAGTCAGACTGACTGGTGTGTCTTTATCTGACACAGCGCTGTATTCCAGCACCAATTCATGATGAGAGAGCAAGGTGTAACGCAGCTGCACATCCAACTGCCCCGGAAAACCTTGATCGCCCTCTAAGCTGGTGATCCGAAAAGTGACGCTGACTCTGTCTTTTTGCTGGTCTATATCAAAACTCCAGAAGCGACTACCTAAACCATCAGGGCCACCATGCAATTGATTGGGCCCTTCATTGGCAAGCAACGACAGCACCTGACCTTTGTGCATATAAGCGGCAGCACCAATGCGGTTTGCCACCCGGCCTATAGTTACGGCGAAATAATAAGGATTGCGGGCAAAGTGGCTTGGGTCTTGATAGTTTTGCAGCAGCTCTACAGTCTTGTTTGTTAAAGGCTCTGGCATCAATACCGACCATAAACCTGCACCCAAATTACTTAAGGTAACGCTGAGTCCTGCAGGATTGGTCAGCTTAATCAGCTGCAAGGGCCGCTTTAAAGCAGCCACCTGCAAAGTGTCGGTAGTGACAACAAAGCCCATATTAAGCGTCAACCACTGCGCTGGTTTTTACGCCATTCACCAAACGCGGTAAGCCCCAAGGATTGGCGTTTTGCAGCTCTGGTGGTAATAACTCGGCCGGGTAATTCTGGAAACAAATAGGACGGACAAAACGGGCAATAGAAGCTGTACCTACCGAAGTAAAACGTGCATCAGTAGCGGCAGGGAAAGGTCCGCCGTGCATCATCGCATCACAGACTTCAACACCGGTCGGGAAGTTATTCACCACCAGACGGCCCACTTTTTGCCGCAATACACTAATCAATTCAGCCAGAGTAGCAAGCTCTGCTGCTGTGGCCTGCAAAGTACCAGTCAGCTGCCCTTTTAAAGTGCGCACTACGGCCAGCAATTGCGCCTGGTCGGCACAGCTCACCAGCACAGAGACATGACCAAAGACTTCTTCCTGCAAATGTGGATTGGCTAAAAAGGCTTCGGCTGTCACTTTAAAGAGTTTGGCCTGAGTGCAGAAGCCTGCTTTTTCGCCTACAGCTTCGCCGCTGCCCACTAATTCAACGCCAGCCTGCTCCGATAAATGCGCCGTACCCTTTTGATAAGCTGCAGCTATGCCTTCGTTCAGCATGACACCAGCTGGTACTTTGGCTAAAGCAGCGGAAGCTGCAGCGCAGAATCTGTCTAAAGCCGGGCTTTGAATAGCCACTGCCACACCAGGATTGACGCAGAACTGACCCACACCCAAAGTTAAAGAACCCACAAAACCAGCAGCTATCCCTTCAGCATTTTGTGCAAGCGCTTCTGGCAATAACACCACAGGGTTCACGCTACCCATTTCGGCAAACACAGGAATAGGTTCAGGCCTGTTATTAGCAAGCTGAAACAACGCCATGCCCCCAGCTAAAGAGCCGGTAAAACCTACAGCTTTTACTTCTGGCGCAACCACCAGTTCAGAACCTACTTCACGACCAGCGCCCATAATCAAAGAAAACACACCAGCAGGTAAACCGGCTTTTTGCACCGCTTTATGTAAAGCACGAGCTACCAGCTCACAGGTTCCGGGGTGTGAGTTATGACCTTTGACTATGACAGGGCAACCCGCTGCTAAAGCCGCAGCTGTATCACCACCAGCCACAGAAAAAGCCAGCGGGAAGTTACTGGCACCAAACACCACCACAGGACCTATAGGCTGATTGGTGTAACGTATATCAGGACGAGGCAAAGGCTGGCGATCAGGCAAAGCGGTATCAATACGGATATTCAGGTATTCACCAGAGCGGATAGACGATGCAAATAAACGCAGCTGATTGACAGTACGGGCACGTTCGCCTTCACCACGGGCTTTTGGATAACCTGTTTCCAGCGCGACACGCTCTGGCAACTCATCACCTAAGGCCATTATTTCATCGGCGCATAATTCTAAAAATTCAGCACGCTGTTTAAGTGAAGTGGCAGCAAAAACCGGTGCAGCTGCTGCAGCCGCAGCCACCGCCTGATGCACCTGAGCTTTGCTGGCATAACTCATCACAGGTTCAATAAAAGCCGCAGCAGCTGGGTTGACCGCCTGGTACTGACCCGCTTCGCCTTGCACCCATTGCCCGTTAATCAGTTGTTGGCCTGTAATCATCATTATAAAACCCTTGTTCGTGGTAACAGATTCAAAAAAAGCGGCTGGAGTTACTGCGCATGCAGTTAAATCCAGCCACCGTCCACAATAAAGTTTTGTGCTGTGCACAATTTGCTGTCGTCGGAAGCCAGAAACAGTGCCATAGCGGCCACATCTTCTGGCATCAGGCTGTCTTTGACGCATTGATTTTTTTCAATATCCCGTGCCGTTTCTTCATTAACCCAGTACTTCAGCTGACGTTCTGTCATCACCCAGCCCGGCGTTAAGGTATTAACGCGGATTTTATCCGGCCCTAAATCACGGGCTAAACCACGGGTTAATCCCAAAACTGCAGCTTTAGAGCTGGTGTAGCCAGGCATACCGCCCTGACTTTCGTACCAGCTCATCGAACCTAAATTGATGATGGAACCAGCACCCAGCTCTTTCATATGCGGATACACCGCCTGAATGGCAAAAAACTGATGGCGTAAATTGATATTGACTCGCTGATCCCAATACTCTGGCGTCACTTCAAGGAAGTTATGCCGGGTATCGCTTGCGGCGTTATTGATTAATACACTGATAGCGCCAAGCTGTTGTTTGACCTGCTCAATCACTTGCTTTAAATCATCAATATTCAGCAAATCACAGGCATAAAACTTTAGCTGAGCCTCTGGGTATTTTGCCGTTAAATCAGCCACTAAGGCCTTAGATTCAGCTTCTAAAATATCAACAAAAGCCACTTTAGCGCCCTGGGCGATAAAAGCTTCCACCAGACAAGCACCAATGCCTGAACCACCGCCACTGATAAATACTGTCTTACCTTTCAGACTGGGGTAGTGATTGGTTAAATTCATTATTTTGCCTCGTATAAAATAGCTTTTAGGGCTGGCACCACCCACCCTAAAAGCTTGGCCTAATGCCTAAACTAGTGCGAATGGGCCGGCACATCAGCACCACGACAGCCGACTAAAAAGTCGAAGTCGCAGCCTTCATCGGCCTGTAATACCCGTTCGCGATAAATTTCCATATAACCACCAGTGCGCATAATCACCTGCGTGGCTTTTAATTTCTCTAAACGTGCGGCGATTTCTTCGTCCGACACTTCCAGATGCAATACACCATTGTGCGCATCCAGCTGAATATAATCGCCTTCCTGCACTGCGGCTAAAGGCCCTAACTCCATAGCCTCAGGCGTGACATGCAGCACCACAGTACCAAAAGCTGTACCACTCATACGGGCATCTGAAATACGCACCATATCTTTAATGCCTTTTTGCAGTACCTTAGGAGGTAAACCCATATTGCCGACTTCGGCCATGCCTGGGTAGCCTTTTGGCCCGCAGTTTTTCAGCACCATCACGCTGTTTTCATCAATATCCAGCTCTGGATCATTAATGCGGGCTTTGTACATATCAAAGTTTTCAAACACCACAGCTTTGCCACGGTGTTTTAATAAATGCGGGCTGGCCGCTGAAGGTTTTAACACAGCACCGCGAGGTGCTAAGTTGCCACGTAGAATACAAATACCACCACTGGCGACCAGCGGATTGTCCATAGTACGGATCACATCATCGTTATAGCATGCAGCGTCTTTGACGTTGTCCCAGATACTTTTGCCATTTACAGTTAACGCATCATTATTCAGCATGCCGCTTTCGCCTAAACGGCGCAGCACTGCTGGTAAACCACCTGAGTAATAAAACTCTTCCATCAGGTATTTGCCGGATGGTTGCAAGTTCACCAGAGTCGGAACACCTTTACCATGTGACCAGTCATCCAAAGACAAATCCACACCAATACGACCGGCTATGGCTTTTAAGTGGATCACCGCATTAGTGGAACCACCAATGGCCGCGTTGGTGCGAATGGCATTAATAAAGGCATCTTTAGTCAGGATTTTCGACAGTTTTAAATCTTCATGCACCATATCAACAATACGCATACCGGATAAATGCGCCAGCACATAACGGCGTGAATCCACAGCAGGAATAGCCGCATTGTGAGGCAAACTGGTGCCTAAGGACTCTGCCATACAGGCCATAGTCGAAGCCGTGCCCATGGTGTTACAGGTACCGGCAGAACGCGACATGCTGGCCTCCATATCCATAAACTGCTCCAGCGTAATACGGCCAGCTTTGTATTCTTCATGCGCCTGCCAGACCAGCGTGCCTGAGCCGACATCTTTGCCGTGGTGTTTGCCGTTTAACATAGGACCACCCGTCACTACTATGGTCGGTAAGTCACAACTTGCAGCGCCCATTAATAAGGCGGGAGTGGTTTTATCACAGCCGACCAGCAGCACCACACCATCTATGGGGTTACCACGAATCGCTTCTTCCGTATCCATAGCCGCTAAGTTGCGCGTTAACATGGCAGTTGGACGTAAATTAGATTCGCCGTTGGAGAACACCGGAAACTCAACCGGAATACCACCGGCTTCACGGATACCATTTTTGACTCGTTCTGCAATTTGACGAAAATGTGCATTACAAGGCGTCAGTTCAGACCAGGTATTACAGACCCCAATCACTGGCTTGCCCTGAAAGTGATGATCAGGAATACCCTGATTCTTCATCCAGCTGCGATACATAAAACCGTTTTTGTCGTTAGTACCAAACCAACTGGCAGAACGAAGCTGCACTTTTTTCTTTTCGTCTTGGGCCATAGTTGAATCCTGAAGCAATTTAATTTAATAATATTGTATTACTAATACATCAAGCTGAAGCCTAAGTTCAAGCAGTTCGTAAAAAAAATTCACCAAAGCAGTGCAGCTTTATTAACTACGCATTGATTTGATTGAAATTTTTTTCTTGCTCCTGATTTGTGCATTTTTTGCACATCTGGCTCATTTAGTAATACTATAAGATAATTATTATTAAATCACGACAGGGGTATTATGAAAAACGTTCTGATTTTTACCATTTTACTGCTGACCGGATCACTGAGTCTGGTAAGCAACAGCCTGTGGGCTGCTAATCCACTATTTACTGATGTACGCACTGCAGATCCGGCCGCTTTAGTGGTCGGCGATACTGTCTATTTGTACACAGGCCATGATGAAGCCAAAGACAATAAGACTTTTTTTGTGATGAATGACTGGCTGGTGTTTTCATCCAAAGACATGAAAAATTGGCAGGCCCACGGCGCTAAACTCAAGGCCAAAGATTTCAGCTGGGCTAAGGGCGATGCTTGGGCTTCTCAGGTGATTGAAAAAGATGGCAAGTTTTATTGGTATGTCACAGTGCGACACGCCAGTATCAATGGTTTTGCTATTGGTGTTGCTGTAGGTGACTCACCGCTTGGGCCTTTTAAAGATGCTCGCGGCACTGCGCTTATTACCAACGATATGACCACAGACACTAAAATCGACTGGGATGATATTGACCCTTCTATCTTTATCGATGACGACGGTCAGGCCTATTTGTTCTGGGGTAATACCAAACCCCGTTATGCCAAACTCAAAGCCAATATGACAGAGCTGGATGGCCCTATTCAGAATTTGGATCTGCCCAATTTTACCGAAGCCATTTGGCTGCATAAAAAAGGCGAGTTGTATTACCTGTCGTATGCCTCGGGTTTTCCGGAAAAAATTGTTTATGCCACCAGTAAAAAGATCACTGGCCCTTGGGTTTATCAGGACATCCTGAACGAAGTAGCAGGCAACTCCCCCACTAACCATCAGGCCATTATTGAATTTAAAGGCAAAGATTATTTTATCTACCACACAGGAGCGGCTCAGCCTGATGGTGGTGAATTCCGCCGTTCTGTGGCCATCGATCGGTTGTATTACAACAAAGATGGCAGCTTAAAACGCGTCATTATGACCAGTGAAGGGTTAAGCAAAGAGTAATCCCCTTCGTACTTGAAGCCGCAGCGTTGTTGCCTGCGCGTGCCAGCCCCAGTCACATAGACAACTATGCTCCTGGGGTCTAGTTCGCTTGTCGCCTAGCTGCAACATCAATTACTTTGGGGATAATTTGGCTATAGACCCGCACAGCGATTTTATGGTTCTGCTTGACAATAAAGGGCAGAAAACAGATATTAATCTTATTGTAGTACAAATAAGAAAATTAACGAGGATGTGCGATGCGTTTAATTCAATTTGTGACACCAGAGCAGCAACGCGCTGTGGCTCTGGTGTTATCCAGCACAGAAGTTCAGGTTATAAGTGGTGTCCAGACTGTCTATCAACTGGCAAATCAGGCGTTGGCCGCAAAAAAACCACTACAACAACTGGTGACAGAGCTGGTCAGTGAGCAGCGGCTTGATTATCAGGCCATAGTAGCCGAAGACCGTTTGCTGGCGCCTTTTGATCATCCGGATCAAGCGCATTTGCTGGTGACAGGCACAGGACTGACTCACTTAGGCAGCGCCGATACCCGAGCTACTATGCATGCTCAAACCAGTGGCAAAGCTGTGGCTGAGCTGACAGATACGATGAAAATGTTTAAGTTAGGTCTGGATGGTGGTAAACCTGCTGCGGGTGAAACCGGTGTACAGCCTGAATGGTTTTATAAAGGAGATGGCAGCATAGTGGTATCCCCCGGTGCACAGTTGTTATCTCCTTCTTTTGCTTTAGATGGTGGCGAAGAACCTGAAATTGTTGGGGTTTATATCAATGACGCTGAAGGTCAGCCATGGCGTATTGGTTTTGCTTTAGGAAATGAATTCTCCGATCACAAAACCGAACGGCTGAATTATTTATACCTGGCGCATTCCAAATTGCGGCCTTGTGCTGTGGGTCCTGAACTGTTGCTCGGCGATTTACCCGCTCATATTGAAGGCACCTCACGTATTTACCGCGACGGTAAATTACTGTGGCAAAAAGCTTTTGTCAGCGGTGAAGACAATATGTCGCACAGCATCAGTAATCTGGAACATCACCACTTTAAATACTCATTATTTTGCCGCCCTGGTGATGCGCATCTGCATTACTTTGGCACTGCCACTTTAAGTGTGGGTGATGGTATTGAAACTCAGGCAGGCGATGTATTTGAGATTGAAGCGCCGGTATTTGGCTTACCACTGCGTAATAGCTTAGCTGTGGATACCAAGCAGCCTCTACAGGTAAAAGCGCTGTAACTTGTTACTTGCAAAAATATTTTTATAGCAGAGTCAGTGAGAAGTGGCTCTGCTTTTTTACGTTGAACTAAAGTCGAAGCAAGGCTCAGGACTATACCCAAGAAGCTTGAAGTTGCAGGGCGGTGAGATGGCGCAGTTTCCAAAAAACGAATTCTTTTTGCGATCGCCTCTAGCTGGGTATAAAAAACCGCACCCAACACAACAATAAATGCAGTTACCAAACCAATAGATCCATCCACTCTATTTATTCCTTAAATCACCTGCAGAAAAGTCACACAGTAGGCTGAGTCGCTTTCGACTGGCCAATTCTACGTATGTTTCTGAACCTTATTTGCAGTCTGAGTCTCGAAAAAATGCTGTAACCAATTAGAGGGGCAATAGTAGCCGCTAAATCGTACCTGGTTTCTGCTTTTAAAAGCTACAAATACAAAAACACCGGCACTAAGTCCGGTGTTTAAACTTCAGCGACGTCTTATCGCTTACATGCTGTAGCGAACACCTAAAGCAAAGGTGCGACTGTATAAAGAAGTACCAAAGTTGCCTGTCGTTGCATCATTGCCGTAATAGCTCTGATACAGCTCATTGGTCAGGTTGGTACCATCCAGTGTCACTTCAAACTGTTCTGTCAGTTTGTAACTTAACTGAAAGTCCATACTGGCTTCAGATTTGCGGCGCCGCTCTAATGGGTTCGCAAACAAAGCCGCTTCATAGTCAGACAGGAAACCTTCACGCCATGAATAAGACAATCTCATGCCCAGATCGTTTTTATCATAAGCCAGCACCACGCTGTAAGACGAGTCAGACACACCAAACAGATCCGTGTCTCTGTAGCCCGTAATTTCGCCTTCACTATTGGTGTCAGGTGTGGTTTGTGACGAGGACAGGCGTGTATAACTGGCCTGCACACCAAAACCATCCAACATTTCAGGTAAATAGTCAGGGAACCAGACCAGACCAATTTCAGCACCGGACAATTCACCAGCAGAAGCGTTGTACGGTTGAGTCAACACGAACTTGTAAGGTGTTGGATCAGTTGCAGATTTTGGCGCAGTCACAGAACGGCGAAAACCTACCACAAAACCATCGATATCACGCTTGAATAACGTACCGTACAGTGAACTGGCTTCAGCAAAATACCATTCCAGTGACAGATCATAGTTTTTGGATTCTGTCGGTTTCAGATCCGGATTACCACCACCAGCAGTACCATAGCCTATACCTGTCACGTCCTCGTTGTAGATGATCAGCGGATTTAAATCACCAAAGGCCGGATAACGTAAAGTTTCGGTATAAGCAACACGAGCCTGCAGGTCGTCGGTTAACTGATAACGAGCGCTCAGACTTGGCAGAATCTTACGGGTTTTGCTCTCCCCTGCAGTGGTATTTTGCACTGCTCCAGGAGCACTTTCCTGATAGAAAGTTGAATCCGTATCTATGCCGGTATAACGGCCTCCAATTTCACCATTTAACGCACGGCCCGCCACTTCAGTTTCAAATTTACTCTGTAAATACAAAGACAAGGTTGTAGCGTCTATATCAAAAGAACGCTGTAAATCCAGCTTGTTCATACCATACATAGCGCGGAACTCATCGGCGTTATTGCGGATATGATAGCCATTGGCGACAGCCCATGACGTTGGCACATTAGCCTCGCCATCCATAAAACCAGAGTTTATCGATGCCAGCCCCTCTATAGTGCTTACATTCACAGGGCCACCACAACACCTGTCCTGACGGCTAAACGACGTCGTTGCCCCGCGCTTGTCATAACGAACGCCGGTTTCTACTGTGGTAAAAAAACCATCAAGGCGATAGGACAAATCTGAAGTAAAAGTAACAGCATCACCCTCATCTTTATTAGCATTGTCGTACATGCCATCGGTCAGATAAGCAGATGGGTCAGCCATACTGGATTCATCCATACCAGCTGTGGCAGGATTATCTTCAAAATTGAAACCGGGGATACCACCGTTTTCGTTAAAATCAACATTCAGCCGGTAATTGTTGCCAGGGCGCACAAAACGCATGGCAAAAAAATCGCTGTTGTATTCACTGTCCTGAACCACCAGTTCAGACTTTAAGGTCATGTAGTCGGACAAATCCCACTTACCGCCAAAAGCATGCAGATAACTGTCAGTTTTTCCTGTCGATAAATCACCGCTGGTAAAAACCCATGGATCATTTACAGAACGGGATTTGACAATATTGGTGCCAGGGTGCAACTGCACATTGGCGGCAGCAGCGGCTTGGGCCGGTGTCATGGCACCATAACCGCCCCACCAGTCGGCAAATGAGAACAGCAGGCTGTTAAAGCCTTCATTGCGGAAACCGTTGTAAAAGGATTCAAACACATACTCAGACTTCTCATTGGGCGCAAACTGCAGTGAAATGTTGGCTGCAGGACGTTCACGTTTGCCGTTGTAATCGCTTTGGAAAATTGCATCACGGCTCAGGATATATGGAGTTGCCACACCATTAATATCCAGAGTTGCACCTTCGTTTGCAGGCAAA
>JAHIWM010000014.1 GCA_018815765.1 Gammaproteobacteria bacterium
ACCATCAGAGCTATTAAAGCTATTACCGAAGGTGAAGGCGATTTAACCCGTCGTTTTTCTAATTACAGCACTGATGAATTTGGTGAAATGGCGCGCTGTTTTGATCAGCTGCTTGAACAACTGCGGTTAACTATAGTAGAGCTGAGCTCTATGACTCATGGTTTGGTACAAGCTTCAGTAGAACTGGCTCATGTAGCGGAAGAGTCCAGTGCTGAGGTCGTCAAGCAAACCTGTGATTTAGAAGTCACAGCTTCCTCTGTTCATGAGTTGGCGACTACAGCTTCTGTGGTGGCTCACAATGCAGAGCAGGCAGAGCAGGCCAGTGTTGAGGCCTCTCGATTGACTCAGGGCGCGATGAAAACCCTGGAAGCCTCTGTCAAAAATGCAGCGCAGCAGTTATTGGACTCACAGCAGTCTCAGCGTTCAATCGCAAGCTTATCGGCCTCAAGCGCTGAAATAGGCAAAGTATTAGAAGTGATTAATACCATAGCGGAGCAAACCAACCTGCTGGCGTTAAATGCTGCCATTGAAGCCGCCAGAGCGGGTGAGCAAGGCCGTGGTTTTAGTGTGGTTGCCGATGAAGTTCGTTTATTGGCGGGTCGTACTCAGTCTTCTACCGGCGAAATCAAACGTATGATTGAGCAGTTGCAGCAAGGCGTAAACGAAGTGCAGACATTAAACTCGACTGCTCAGGCGACTGTAAAAGATAACGAAGTAAAAGCTTCTGAGGCAAGTAACGCTATGGATTTAGTGCTTAAAGCTATAGAGGAAATTAATCATCTGAATAGCCAAATCAGCACAGCTGCAGCAGAACAGCGTGATGTGGCAGATGGCGTCAGCCAAAAAACCAACCATATTCACTCTGCAGCACAACAAAATGCGGTGCACAGCGCTACGACCAAAGATTCCAGTCAGGGTTTAAAGCGTATAGCTGAGGATTTTAGCGCTGTATTGTCGAAGTTTAAGGTGTAAAACTTCTCACCCTAAGACTAAGTAGCAAGCAGGCGAAGGCCTGCTTTTTTTATGGCTATAGTTTTTTGAGTTGAGCTAATGAGTCACAGACTGCGTTGTGATCCACTCAATCAAGCTATCCAACACCACACGGCCGCGTCCAGCTTTGGGGTCGTTGATAAAGCTCGCGACGACCCAGGTGCGACCGCTTTGGTCTGTGACAAAACCCGCTAGCGCGGTGACATTACGCAAAGTGCCGGTTTTTAAGCGGGCTTTGCCTTTGGTTTGCCCCTGAGTGAGGCGGCGTTTTAAGGTACCATCCACGCCAGCGAGTGGCATGCTGCTAATAAGTTCAGGCTGATAGACAGTCTGATAGGCATGCTGTAGCAAATCGGCCATCAGCTCCGGGCTGATGCGTTCAGTGCGGGATAAACCTGAACCGTTTTCCAGGATCAGGCTGCGGTGGTCCAGTTGGATACTGCTCAAGAAGCTGCGAACCTGCTGTTCTGACCTGTGGGCCGTCAGCTCAGTTCCGGTATCAGCTTGCGTTGCCCCTAAGGTTAAATACAACTGGCGTGTGACAGCATTATCTGAGCTTTTATTCACATCCCGCAATACTTCAGCTAAAGTCCGGCTTTGATGTTCAGCCAGCAGCACTGAGGCTTGTGGTGCCGCCTGTTCCTGTTCCTGTACCTGGACTTGTTGCTGTCCTGAGATTTGTTGCCACAGCTGTTGCACCAGTAAGCGGCTGAAATCCACTCTGTTGATCAGCTGTAAATAGTCACGTTTTTGGCAGTTCTTTGGAAAGTCGCCTTTTAATACCAGTTGCATGCTATGGGGTTGACGTTGAAAGGCTAATTGCTGCGGATTTGGATACCAGTCTGCGCAGCCGCCGTCGACAAGACGAACTTCTGTAGTGACCAGATCCAAGCCTTGTACTGAGGGATAGAGCTGGCCTGTGACTGTGCCGGCTGTGGATTGAAGTTTGATGCCTAGCATATTCCGTTGCAAAAACAAGGCGTCAGGCAGCAGGTTGTAGTATTCCCTTGGCGTTTCATCAAAAGGCAAAGCTGTCAGTTCGGGCCGTGCCGGATTAAACCAGCTGCGATCAATCTGAATGGCTGGTACATGACGTATGCCCTGATCATAGGCTTGTTGTAGCAAAGACCAGAGTTCCTGTACGGTAAAATCCATATCGCCATAGCCTTTGAGCACCAAAGGTTGCTGCATCTTGCGTGCAGGTGCTTCATAACTGCGCAACTGAGTTTTACCACGGTAGGCCGGACCTAGTTGCTCAAGGGCAACAATACTGGTCACCAGCTTCATAGTTGAGGCTGGTTGCATGGCTTTTTGGGCCTGATAATTGTGCTGTTCTGTTGGTGCATCAACTGGATAAGCCACAAAAGCGAGGGCATCTGAGGGCAGTTGGGCCTGTTGTAATTGTTCAGACAGTTGAGTCAGCAACTCTTGCTGCTTTGTCTGCTGCGCTTTACTGACACTGGTGCTGCTACAGGCGCAAAGCAGCAGAGCCGCAAGCAGAACAATGCCAGACTGAAGCTGCCGAAGAGGTTGCATCACAGCTCCTTTTTAGTTCACCAAAAAGTCAAAATAGGTGTAAGGGTAGGTTTCGTCTTGCAGTGAAAAATGCCACCATTCCATTTCATAAGGAGCAAAACCCTGTTGCTGCATTAAATCTTTCAGCAGTAAACGGTTGGCTTTTTGCTGGGCAGTAATCTCGGCGCTGTTTAAATGAGAGACAGAGTCAAATAAATCATAAGCACCGCCCATATCAACAGCAGACCATTGGTTTGCTGCATTTTTTTGCAGCAAGGTTAAATCCACAGTAGAAGCACGGCTATGGCCTGAGTATGCTGCTATATAGCCTTGTTTTAATTCACTTTTGTCGATGCGTGGGTAGTAGGCTGCTTTTGTTTTTTGGTCGACAGCGTTAGCTACCCAGTTCATAAAATAACTTGAGGCACGTTGAGGACGGTAACAATCCAGTACTTCTAACTGGTAGCCTAAACGTTCGGCCTGTTGTGCTACTTTTGCCAGCGCTTCGGCTGCTTTTTTTTCCAGATAACAGCTGTTTACCTGATAACCCGGCACAACAGTGCCGGTAAAATTTCTGGTGCCAGCATAAGCCATATTGACTTGCACTTTGCTTGTCACCGTCAGCACATTGACTATGTCTGTGGGCTTCTTCGCTTCAATCCGAAACGGGCCTTGCGGTTGCACAGTTTGTGCGACTGCTGCGCTGGCAGGCTGGCTTTTTTGCTGTATTTTTTGTTGGGCCTTTGGCTGCTCTTTTTGTTGGTCAGGGCTGGCGCAGGACAGCAACAAAACACAGCTCAACCCCACTACCGCTTGTGTTTTCATGCATTTCTGATCCATCTGTTTTTTGTCCTGTATTAGCCAATCATTACCCAGCCGCTGATTAAAAATGCAATCAGAGCCAGCACGCCACAAAACAGCGCATAAGGTAGCTGAGTTTTTACATGTTCTAATAAATCACAACCTGAAGCGACTGAGCTGACTACTGTGGTGTCGGAGATTGGTGAACAATGATCGCCCCAAATACCGCCACTTAAAATGGCGGCCAGGATCAGTGAGGGTGGTAACCCCAGCATTTCGACTAATGGCATGCCAATAGGAATTAAAATAGCGAAAGTGCCCCATGAGGTGCCTGTGGTAAAGGAAATAATGGCCCCAGCAATAAAGAGTAATGCCGGGATCAGTACCAGAGGAGTAGACTCTTTGACAAAAGACGCAACATAAACCCCGGTGCCTAAGTCTTTCATAGCGCTGCCGAGCGCCAGTGATAACAAGACGATACTGACTAAAGGCAATAGTTCGCCCATACCTCTGAAACCAATATTGACCAGTTGCTGGTGACTAAAGCGTCTGCTCCATGCCATCAGACCATAAGCCACTACGCAAGCTATGGTGGTGGCATAAAGTGCAGCTTTGGCACCAGAACCTTCGACTAAACTGCCGTTGCCTGTCCACAGCATAAAACCAACCATACCAACAACAAGTGTCAGCAAAGGCACTAACATCAGTGAGGCACTGCTTGGTGGGGTATCAATATCACTGTGGCTTGCGACTGTATTCAGGTCAATTTCTGCCTGCTTCATCGGGCCATACACTTTGTCGGTATAAATGGTGTAGAACACCACTATCAGCGTGAACAACGCATAAAAGTTCAGCGGAATAGTACCAATTAATACAGAGACGGCTGATTCCGGCAAATTATAGGTGCTCAACAGCCCCAGTACATAAGCACCCCAGCCATTGAGCAAAATTAAGATACAGATAGGAGCACTGGTGCTATCGACTATATAAGCGAGACGGGCACGACTCATCTTAAATTTATCGTACAAACCGCGCGATACTATACCTGCTGTTAACGCACTCAGGTTCGATTCTATAAAAACCAGAATACCTATGCCGTAGCTAATAAAACCGGCCTGACGTTTAGTGCGGGCTACACCTTTACGGATAAACCAGTCGACCATAGCAGACACACCACCTGAGTCACGCATATAGGCCATCAACGCACCTATCAGCAAAGAGAACAGTAAAATTCTGCTGTTATCAGCAGAAGAAGTGACTGAAATAATACGTTCTAAACTTTGCACCGGGCCATGCAACAAGGCACCAAATACGCTCAGTTCAGGCTGCTTTAAATACAATAGAACTTCGGCACAAGCCACGGCTAGGATCAGCGCCAGTATGACTTCTTTACGCCAAATAACGATGGCTATGGCCAGAATGGCAGGTAATAAACTTAAACTATCGGGCACTGGAGCTTCCCTAACTATGTAATGGAGCAATTGATGCTGTTTATACTGCAGCAATTAGCTGTGGCTTTCCAGTTAGATTGGGCTCTTTATTTTGTTAGTTGGCTGATTTTTATTCGGAATTTGCTGTGGTATAGCTTTTGTTTGGATCGAAGCAAAGTAAAAGGCAAAAAAATTAGCTAATGCATGCAGAGTACACTAGCTAATTCGCTGTAAGCACAGCTGTTGGTTTGGGCTATCTCCACAGCTGTGTTCACAAAACTTGTGCTAAAAACTACTTTATTTAAAAGTTAAACCGCCAGCGTCGACGCTTTGCACACCTTTGACATTCTCTGCCAATTGCACCGCCAGTGCTTTTTCTGAGCCACTGTCGACCAGACCGTTAAGTGTCACCACACCTTTGTTGGTATTGACCGCAATATCAGAACTGTCGACATTGTTTGAATACATAAAGGTGGATTTCACTTTGGTGGTGATCCAACCGTCGGCCATTGCAGTACCTGGCTTGGATTTTTTATCTGGATTTGCCAGCACGGTCAGCTTGTTGTCGACTGACATCACACCGCGAGTGGTCATGGCTAAATTCTCAGCCAGATCAACAGCCGCTTTGTTTTCTGCAGTACCTGTTAAAGTCACCATGCCTTTTTTAGTGGTACTGCTATCGACATAACGGCTCCAGATTAGTTTAGATTTCACGGCAGCGGTAATACTGGCATCGTCGATGATCTCCGCATAACTTGACTCACCTTTACGCACAGGTTGCTGGTAGTTATCTTCGGTGATCATGCTATTGTCGACTTTGTTGATGCCTTTTACACCTTGCGCAATTTCGGTAGCCAGTTCTTTGTTGGCATCACTTTCGACCCGGCCACTGATAGTGGCTTTACCACTTTCGACTGTTACTGTAATGTCATCGTAACGAAGATAAGGGCTGAGCTGATAGGTCGTCAGGATCTGGCTTTCCAGGCGGGCGTCTTTCACGTCTTGACTGTTTTTAGCGTCCTGCGCCATGGCAGGGACAGACAAACTACTTACTATCAGTGCCAGCACGGCTGGATATTCTTTTTTAATCAGTTTCATGTTGCTCTCCCTTGCTGTATTAGCTGCGATTGTCGATAAAGTTTTTTACTTGCTTGTCAGCCTCTGGGCGGGCAATGGAATACCGTAATTGCACCAGTTCGGATAATTTCGCCGGTTCGCCTGCAGATTTTTTCAGTTCGCTTTCAGACAACTTGCTCCAGACTTTATGTGCAGCACCGATACGTTTTTGCCATGCATCGTCTGATGCTTTGGTTTGCAGTGGAGTTGATATGCCTTTCACAGAGCTCAGCTGGGGAGTGGCAGGCTTTGAAGCTTGTATTGTTTTTGGATCTTTAGTTGCAGCAGTGATGGCGTTGGATTTTGTGGTTTTATCTTTAGAATTAGTCATGAGTATGCTCCTTAACCTGCATGATTCTGCGAAAGTGCAAAGCATGCAGGGGGTGACGCCTGACTAAAGTAGATGGATCCCAAAGTCAGTTCAGTGCGTTGCCGCGCTAAACTGAGAAATGGTTATTTAATGCGCATATCATCTTTGACAGAAGTCACTCCAGATATGCCGCGAGCCAGGCTGATGGCTTTGTCTGCGTCAGCTCGTGAATTAATAAATCCGCTTAATTGCACCGTACCCTTAAATGTTTCAACGTTAATTTCCGCTACTTTTAAGCCTTCTTCAGCCAAAAATGCAGATTTGACCTTCGCAGTGATCACTGTATCGTCAACATATTCACCTGTACCTTCTGAAGTTCGGGTTGAAGCGCAACTGATGGTACTGATGGTGGTTGCAGCTAATAATGTTGCCAGCAGCAATGATTTAATAGTCATAGGAATTCTCCGGTAAAGTGGCTTCGTTCAGACACCGGAATGGGTTCGATTGCGAAGCGATATAAGTGATAGATAAAGTTATTCATAAACATCAACGCCAAGCGATTTACGCGCAGCCAAAAAGGCTGCACTTAAACTATGTTGCTTAGAGTGATATAAGGGCTGTGGTCAGAGCCGACGTCTTTGCAGCACACGCAGCACGATAATCACCAATGCAACCACCAGTAATAAGTGCAGGGCGCCGCCCAGTGAATAGGATGAAATCATGCCAAGGAGCCATAAGATCACAAGGATAGCGACAATAGTTTCTAACATAGGGGTACTCCAAATAGATGGGAAAGTATCTACTTTGAGCCCGCTGCGATCGGCGGTCTGTGCGTTAGCGTACTTATAAAGAAAAAGCCCTGAAACAGAGTTCAGAGCTTAGTTTCAACGTTTCATCAGAGGGTTTTGTTGCTGTAGTAGCTGTGGATCAATTCACGCCAGGAATTGTCCGCCATATCCGGCCAGTTATCTTTATCAAAGCCCGGCGCGTTGTCTAACCTGTCTTTATCGATATCCAGTTTAAATCTTTTGTTTTCAGTATCGAGGATCAGCGCACTCCATGGTACTGCAAATAATTTTTCACCCATGCCTAAAAATGAACCGAAGGACAATACGGCATAACTGACTTTGCCGCCGTTCATATCCAACATAATTTCTTTGATATCACCTACTTTGTCATCGTGGTGATTATAGACATCATTACCAATCAGAGTTTCGGCGCCCATTAAGCCGGGGTCTGGACCCTGATGACCATTTTCAAACAGGGGATTGGTTTTATAAATGCCATATTGATCTTTATCGTTGTAATTCACAGATAACTCCTTGAGGCTTTCGCCTGAGCTGCCGGTGCAGCGGCATCATACCGGATACTGAGTCTGACCTGTTCAGATACCGGCTTCAGTTCGTCAACGAACAAAGCTGCTGTCTGGCTGAGGTAAATCCGGCAAAAATTGCTGCTGTTTGCAAAGTAAATCGCGATAACAGCTACAGCTGGCTTTCTCCAGTGCAGGGCGGTTTAAAATATGGATTTGGCCTCTGTGGTAGTCGATGATCTTTTTCTCCAGCAAAGAACCCGCAGCTTGCGTCACGCTGCTGCGGCGTACACCTAACATTGAGGCTAAATACTGATGAGTCAGGAAAAATTGATCACCGTCAGCTCTGTCGTGCGTCATCAACAGCCTGCGGGCTAAACGTGGTTCAGTTTCATGGTAATGATTACAACAGACTAAGCGGGTTAGCTGTATTACATAAAATGCCAGATACTGTTGCAATAGTTGCTGCAACTTCGTACAGCGCTGTAATTCGGCGCTAAAAGCCTGGTGTTCGATTTGTAAGGCCTGCCCATGGCCCTGAACTATGGCCTGCACCGGTGAGGATTCGACACCTATGGCAATTAAAGCCCCCAAAATACCTTCGTTACCGATCAAACCAACTTCTAAACGCTGGTTAAGCTGTACTGAAGTTAAGATGGAAATATAACCGGACAAAGGCAAATAGACAAAACCACAGTTTTCACCTTCTTCACATAACACCTGACCAAAACGCAGATCGATAACTTTGCTGTGTCGCAATACAGCCTGCTGCTGCTCGTCAGACAGTTGTTGCAAAAGTTTATTTTGCGGTAGAGCTGTGTGCATCAGATGGGCCTTGATCAAGAATAGTAAAAAACAGTCTGTTGGATTGTGTTACTGATTTCTGTTCGGCACAGCACCAAAGTCTAAAGTCAGGGGGCTGGGTAGGAAAACTTTTAGGTGAAAGGTTAAAACCGCTGTTGAAACAGACGAGTGGCCGCTCAGTTCAAAATAGATGTTAAGTGATTGCGGCGCTTTTGGCCCATGGCAGTAAACGGTCAGACTCTTTGCGTACTACGGCGTAACATTCACAGCACAGAGTCTCAAGTTTAGGCCGGTCAAGCACCTTAATATGACCTCTGTGGTACTCAATTACTCCTAAACGTTGCAGATGTCCGGCTGCATCTGTGACACCTTCGCGGCGCACGCCAAGCATATTAGCTATCAACTCCTGGGTCATCATCAGTTCGTTGCTGTCTAGTCGGTCCAACGACAGCAATAGCCAACGACAAAGTTGCTGATCAATAGAATGATGGCGGTTACAGACAGCGGTTTGAGCCATTTGAGTGATCAAGGCCTGAGTATAACGTAACAAGGTATGCAGCAAGGCACCATGACGATTAAATTCGTCTTTTAAGCGCTGGCCTAATAAACGATAGGCCTGACCTGCGCTTTGTACTATGGCTCTGCTGGTGGTGCTTTCACCACCCATAAAAAGTGCAACACCTATCAGGCCTTCTTTGCCAACGACGGAGATTTCTGCAGAAGCACCGCTTTCCATCACATACAACAAAGACACTATCGAATTGGTAGGAAAGTAGACATAACGCAGGGTATCACCGGATTCATACAACACTTTGCCAAGCGGCAATTCAATTAATTCCATATGGGGAAATAATCGTTCTTTCACATCTTCAGGCAGGGCGGCCAGCAGATGATTGTTCTGTGGTCCTTTGGTTTGAGGCATCTGAAATTCCATGTATAGATTTGCGATCAACACTGATCGGCACCAGCATCAGCTGTTGTTCGCCTTATGTCTGTACTCTGGCGAACATATGGCATGCTTTTACAGAGTATTGTTGATCAATCTAGCGATTTAAGTGGCTTTTACTCCTGTGTTTTGCTCTTTTTCTGCAGCCAGTGCTGGCCTAAAGTGAAGGCAACAGACCAGAGTAAGGCTGATTCTTTGCCTTGAAGTTTGTTTTTTAACATCATCAGCCACGGAGCTCCGCCTGACAACTGCTGTTGCAGTAACCTCATACCCAAACTTCGGGGAAACTGGTCGTTATCCTGTTGCTGCTGTGGCCCCAGCTGTTGTTGAATAAGGTGACGTTGTTGCGCCATTCTCTGCCTTAATAACAGGATCTGGACTGGTAAGGGGAGAGGTTTCTCTGTATTCATACCTGGCGCCTTAGTAGCTTCATATCTGTCATAAACTCCTGGTAACTACCGCTAAAGGCACTCTGGCCTTTTTTGCCTAAACGCTGGATCAGAAAAAAACAGGTTGCTGCTAATACAGTGAAAACTATAGGTAAAGTCCAGATAAAGAAGGTAAAACTTTCGTTATTCCGGTTCAGGTAAAGCACAGCAAAACCTGCAAACAGGAATGCCAGAAATATAAAGCTGATGCTCAGCACGCCACAGAGCATAATCCATTGCAAACGGCGTTTTTCCTGTTGCCACTCCAAATGCAGCAATTGACCATGTAAACCCAGTTGTGTCATCAGTTGCGGACTGGCTTTGTCAAGCAACCATAACCAGCGGGCAGGATCAAAACCTACAGAGCCTGTAGTGGCATTTTCCATTTCAGGTGTCGACATGAAAACTCCATTCAAAAAAAACCGACCTGTAAGGATCGGTGTAGATCTTGTTATTTAGAACCTGAACCGCTGCAACGGGCAACAAAAACACCCAATACAAAGCTGACTGCGGCACAAGCAGCAATAGACTGCCATGGCTGTTGGTGTACATAACGGTCTGTTACTTCAGCTGAATGACGTGCTTTGGCTGCAAAATTTTGACCTATATCTTCTACTGATGCTTTGGCTGTAGCGACACGTTCAGTCAGCTTTTTCTTTGCCTGCTCAAACTCCGCTCCGGTTAATGAAGTGGTGTTTTTTAGTAAATCTTCGATATCGGCAATAAAGTTATGGAATTCATCGGTTAAAGCCGGGCCGCTCTGGCTTGAGTTTGGAGCTGCGCTATCGGTACGAGGTGGCATAAGTACATCCTTTTATGGGGTGGCAATCTGTTCCTTGAAAATCTGACCTTCAAATCCTTTTGTTCAGAGTGAGGCGCAAGACTATAACACCTAAATAGCTCTGTATGTGGGTCATAGCACAAAGTAGCCAATTAACTTTGTTTTAAACTTTTTATTTTGTCTTTTTTACATCGAAACTAAACAAAGTATATGCGCGCTAGCGCACCGAACTCTTTGATGGGAGGGAGCAGTATGCAACAACAGGCAAGCTCGTATTGACTGAGTTCCGGCAAGGAGTTTGCTGTTTGCTGTTGGTTTTTTGATTATTGATCAGGGAGTTACCATGTATATATCCACCTATCTGCCTACCTGTCTTTCGACAAGGTACCCATCCATATGCAAAACAGTGCTGCTATTAAGCCTGAGCGGTTTATTGGCGTCTTGCGCTTCAGCACCTGAAGCACCTGTTGGTCAAATTCAGGCGGCGGAACAAGCTATTGCTGCTGCCGAACGAATCACCGCAAGTGACTATGCGTTACCAGAGTTATTAGAAGCCAGAGCCGATTTAGTTTCAGCCCGCGCAGCGGTTCAGAAAGAAGATATGTTGGCGGCACGTCGTTATGCCGAGTTATCTCAGGCTGGTGCTGAACTGGCGTCGGCCCGTGCCGGAGAGGGAAAGGTTCGGGCTGTAATTGATGATATGCAAAAAAATATCGACGTATTGAAGCAGGAAATGCAACGCAAAACAGGACAAATGCAATGAAAATTTTAACAGGTACAACCCCGATACTAGTGCTGGTCGCTGGTGTAATGACGTTAAGCGCCTGTAGCTCTGCCGTTGTCAAACCAGATGGCTCTTTTGCTGTACGGCAAAAACTGACGGCATTGCAAGCCGACCCTAATTTAACCAACAGAGCTGTGTTGCCGGTGCAACAAGCTGAAGCAGCAGTGCTAGCCGCCGAACAACCGACTAAAGATCTGGCATTAGCCAGCTACAGAGTGAAACTGGCGGATAAAAAAGTTGAGATCGCAAAAGCTGTAGCTCAAACCAATTATCTGGATGAGCAATACAAAACCTTAGGTGCGCAGCAGGCTGATGCCCGTTTAAACTCCAGAACTCAGGAAGCTGATGCTGCCCGTTACGACGCTAAACTAGCCAGAGAAGATGCCACTGCTGCCGAAGCTGAATCAGAACTTGCTAAACAACAAGCGTTGGAATTACAGCAACAAATCGCAGAGTTAAATGCAAAAGAAACCGAAAGAGGCTGGGTGGTGACTTTAGGTGATGTGTTGTTTGATACAGGCCGTGCTGACCTGAAAGAAGGTTCCTTGAATAACCTGTCGAAACTGTCCACCTTTTTAAATCGCTATCAGGATCGCAAGGTGCAGATTGAAGGTCATACCGACAGCATTGGCAGTTCAGATTCAAATCAGGGCTTGTCAGAACGCCGTGCTAATTCAGTACGACGTTATCTGGAAGGTCAGGGTATAGCGTCGGACCGCTTAACTGCTGCTGGTTTAGGTGAGCATTCACCTGTGACTGACAATGATTCTGCCAGCAGCCGCCAACAAAACCGCAGAGTTGAAGTCATTATTGCCAATACGGCCACAGCACCAACAAGCCCTTAATCAGGAAATGGGAGCGTTTTGATGAGAACTGCAACCAAACAAAAAAGCCAGGCAGCGACATCCGCTGCCGGTGCTTTGATGTCACAAGAACAATTCTGGCTGGCGAATTTAGATGAAGCGCAACAGTGCTGGAATCAATTATCCAGAGAACAATTGCTACAATCACAAGGCATGCCTCACCGATTGTGTCGTTTATTACAGGAACATTATGATTTGTCGCGGCAACAGGCTGATTATCAAATCAGTCGATTTAAAGAAAGTTGCCAGCTATCGCCGGTTTCTTCAGCGCAAACTATTGGTCATGACATAAGTTAAATACTTTCATCTGTTTATGTGCTGTAGCACACCAACAGCTGAATTTTTGTACTGCATGATAAGGTTGCAACCAGAAAGAAAGTTTTGACGCTCAGATGAATGACCGATCATAAACTACAGCGGTAGCATGCTGCTGACGAGCTGCTCTGGCAGCACAGCTAAATGAACATCGGATTGAAGCTTCAGGAAAGGAATCTATGAAAACAGATCAACAACTGATTCTGGATATTCAGGCGGAACTGCAATGGGATAGCTCTGTGCAAGCTGATGCTATCCAGGTACTGGTGCATGGTGGCATAGTGACATTATCCGGCAGAGTCTCCTCATTGGCTGAGCTTTGGCATGTAGAGAGTGCTGTGCACAGAGTTTACGGCGTACAGTCGTTGGATAATCAACTTGTGGTGTTATTGCCTCATCAGCATGTGTATCAGGATGCTGACTTAACCCGTGTGGCAGAATCTGTGTTGCAGTGGTCCAGTTATATTCCGGCTCATGGCATAGAATTAGCGGTGTCTATGGGCTGGATACATTTAACCGGAGAAGTCGCTTTTGATTATCAGCGCCGGGCTGCTACAGAAGCTCTGCGTTATCTGGCCGGAGTTCGTGGCGTGACTAATCTGATCCGTTTAACTCCGAAAAATCAGTCTGGAATAGTAAAAAAAGACATAGAAACAGCCCTTGCCCGACAAAATCAAGGCATAGAGCCCGCTATTCAGGTTGAAGTGATTGAGTCTGATGTGGTTCTGACTGGCACAGTCAGCAGTTGGGCTGAACACGACAAGGCGTTAGTGTCGGTCTGGAGTACGCCTGGTGTGTCTCATATAACGGATCACATTTACGTGTTATAACTCCACTTATTGATAGCTGCTCTTTTCCTGCTCCTGCTTTTTGCCCCATTCTGATCTGAAGTCATTGACCTGTTTTTTGCTTTTCAACCGTTACAACTTGTTACCCTTTTCGCAGGACTGAAACTTCTGACTGTTTTATAGTGACCTTACTAAAAAAGTATTTCTACTTGCTTGAATTACCGGATGGGTCTGGACCATGAAAACTATAAAACTAACTCTCATTGCCTTGTGTATTGCCACCACTTTAACGGCTTGTTCTAAGCCGGAAGTGGCCAAAGTGCAGGAAGAAAGTGCAAAGCCGTTGCAACTGGTGGCACAGGATTTACTGATCTTATCTGAAAGCACTTTAGCCCGTGGTCCTGTTATATCAGGCTCTTTGCAACCTGTGGTCAAAGCCGAATTAAATGCAGAAGTGTCCGGCATAGTGATGCAGGTTTTAAAAGACAATGGGGATGTAGTCAAAGCTGGTGATGTGCTGGTGAAATTGGATCAAACCACCTACCGTGACAAGTTGTTGTCGGCTCAGGAAGCTGAACGCTCTGCGGTGGTGACACTAGAGCAGTCTAATCGTCAGCTCAAACGTATGCAGTCTTTATCTAAGCAAAGTTTAGTCACGCAGGAAGGACTGGAGGCGGCTGAAAACAAAGCCAATCAGGCCCAGTCTGATTTAGCCTCAGCCCGTGCCCGTTTAGTGGAAGCCCGTCAGCAGATGGAAAAAACTGATGTCAAAGCGCCATTTTCCGGCGTCGTAGCGACCCGTAAAGTGTCAGCTGGCGATACAGCTCAGATTGGCAAGGGTCTGATGGTGCTGATTGACCCAGCCAGTATTCGTTTTGAAGGTTATGTTGCAGCAGACCGTATTGGCCAGGTCAAGGTGGGCAATAAAGTCAGCTTTAAAGTGAACGGCTACAGTGGGCAGTTTTTTACCGGCACTGTGGAACGTATCAACCCACTAGCCAATGAAAATACCCGTCAAGTGCAATTACTGGTGACTATGGACTTAAAAGAGCAGTCTTTAGTGGCAGGTTTGTATGCCGAAGGCCATGTTGAAGCGCAAAACAGTAATGCGCTGATGGTGCCTGAATCTGCGCTTATTCGTGAAGGTGACAAAAGCTTTGTCTGGCAATTTGCCAATAATGAGCTGAAGAAGACTGAAGTGGAATTGGGCAGCAAAGACCAAAGGTGGGGCACTCAAGAGGTATTGTCCGGTGTCACATCAGGTGCTCAGATTTTACGTCATCCGCAAGGGGCGTTAACAGATGGCGCTAAAGCTGAACTGGCGGTAGCAGCTTCTGATACGCCGGATCAAACCGCAGCTAAAGTCAGCGCAGGAAATTAAGCCATGTTTTTATCTGATTTTAGTATCAAACGCCCTATGGTGGTGGTGGCTGTTACCCTGGCCATGATGATTTTTGGTTATTTTGCGATGACCAATTTAAAAACTAACCAATTCCCTGATGTTCAGCCGCCGGTGCTGGTGATGAATATTCCTTATCCTGGTGCTTCTCCCGAAACAGTGGAGCGGGAAATTCTGAACCGAGTCGAAGATTCGATGGCGACTATCACAGGTATGAGAGAACTCCGTTCTTATGCCCGTGAATCCAATGCGGTGATAGTGGCGATTTTTGAATTTGATAAAGACTTGATTGAAGCATCGCAGGAAATGCGTGATGCAGTGGCTGTGGTGCGTGACAAGCTACCCACCGAAATGAAAGAGCCTTTTCTGCGTCGTGAAGATCCCAATGCTCAACCTATTATGTCGCTGGCGTTGTCTTCAACCTCTATGGACCCTATTGAATTATCACAATTAGCCGAGCATCAGATTGCCCGCGAAATTCGTTCTGTGCCGGGTGTCGCGTTGGTGAATCTGGAAGGTGAACAAGAACGTGAAATGACGGTGTTTTTAAACTCCAATGCGATGCGTGAAGCCAATGTGTCGGCTATGGATGTGGTCAGCGCCTTACGCGCACAAAACGTTGCCGCTCCGGTGGGCCGTGTGGTTAATGGCATGGAAGAGCAGGGCATTCGTATTCAGGGTCGCTTGCGCGACGTGCGTGAATTTGAGCAGATGGTGGTGAAACGTAGTGGTGATCAAGCCATTCGTTTAGAGCAGGTGGCTGATGTAGTGGATGGTGCAGCCGAGCAGCGCCGTTTGTCTATTTTTAACGGCGTGTCGTCTTTAGGTATAGATGTGGTCAAAGCCCGTGATGCATCAACCATTAGCGTGACGGACGACATCAAAGTAAAAATTGAAGAGTTAAAGAAAACCTTGCCCGCTGATTTTGAGTTGGTGGTGGTGCGTGATTCAGGTGAAGACGTCGCCGCCAGTATGCGCAATGTCACAGAAGCCTTATCCATGGGCGCTTTGCTGACCATTATCACTGTGTTTGTGTTTCTGAATTCCTGGCGTTCAACCTTAATTACTTCGCTGGCGTTGCCTACCTCAGTACTGGCGTCTTTTATCGCGGTTTGGGCTTGTGGTTTTACACTGAATTTTATGTCGTTACTGGGCTTGTCACTGGCGATAGGTATTCTGATTGACGATGCCATAGTGGTAAGGGAAAACATTGTACGTCATATGGAGATGGGCAAAGACAATATGACTGCGGCCCGCGACGGTACCCGTGAAATTGGTATGGCCGTTATTGCCACTACCATGTCTATTGTGGCTGTGTTTATTCCTATCGCTTTTCTGGATGGTATTACCGGTCAGTGGTTTAAACCTTTTGGTTTAACAGTGGCGTGTTCTGTCTTGGTGTCGCTGTTTTTCTCCTTTACGCTGGATCCTATGATGTCTGCCTACTGGCACGACCCGGATCATGATAAAAATGCCAAACGCCGTGGCCTGGGTAAAGTGTTACAGCGCTTTAATATCTGGTTTGATCATCAGGCCGAGCGTTATTCCAAACTGATTGGTTGGGCATTAAAACACCGCAAGTCGATGTGGTTGTTGGCTTTTGGCTCCTTTTTTGGCGCTATCGCCTTGCAGAATACATATGGTGGCTCAGGCTTCCTGCCGGAAACTGACGATGGTGGTATAGTGATTTCAGTGCGTGCGCCTTCTGAGGCCAGCATTGAATACACCAGTATTAAAGCCGAACAGGCAGCTGCTATTGCCCGTCAAATTCCGGAGCAGTTGTATACTCAAACCACAGTTGGTACTCAGGGCAACATTACCAGAGCACAGGTATTTGTCAGGCTGACCAAAGAAATGGAACGTAGCCGTAACTCGCGTGAAATTGCCGCTGAATTAAGAGCCAAAGTGCAGCAATTAGTTGGCGCTGAATACACAGTGTCGGCTGATTTAAACGGCGGCGGTGGTGGTAAAGCGCTGCAAATTCAGTTCCGTGGCCCGGATAGCCGTGTGCTGGAAGGTCTGGTGATGGATTTTATGGAGAAATTAAAAACCATACCTGGGGCTGTAGACGTGGGTTTATCTTCTCAGGATCCTAAACCTGAGCTGCAAATTGAGTTTAACCGTGGTTTGGCGTCCAGCTTAGGCTTGTCGATGAATGATGCTGCCAGTGCGCTGCGTTTAGCTTTTGCTGGAGCTGAGATTGGCGACTGGATCGATCCAACAGGGGAAACCCGTAATGTGTATGTCCGTATCAAACCGGAAGAGCGCATGACAGTGCAGGATTTAGAGCGTTTACCGCTGTTGTCCAGCCGCACCGGTGCCATGATCCCATTGGAGCAAATCGCCACAGTAACGGTAGGCAAAGGGCCTGCGGTGATAGAGCACTTAGACCGTGAAAGTATGATGGCGGTTGGCGCGAACGTACAAGGCCGCAGTTTTGGTGAAGTGGATGCCGATGCGAAAAAGCTGCTGAAAACTATTCCATTCCCACCTGGCTATGACGTAGTTCGCGGTGGACAAAGCCGGGATCAGGAAGAAGTTTTTGGTAGCATCTTTGGCGCCTTGGGTTTAGCCGTGATGCTGATGTATCTGATTTTAGTGGTGCAGTTCCACAGCTTCCTGGCGCCAGTGTCTATCATGATGTCTTTGCCTTTATCCTTAATTGGTGTGGTGTTGTCCTTGCTGGTGGCAGGCGCTACGTTAAACCTGATGAGTTTAATAGGGGTAGTGATGCTGATGGGTATAGTAGTGAAAAACGGCATTTTGCTGATTGACTGTGCCCGCAAAAAAGAAAGCGAAGGTTTGGGCCTGGAAGAAGCCTTAATCGCCGCTGGCCGTGAACGTTTACGTCCTATATTGATGACTACTTTTGCGCTGGTTGCAGGTATGCTGCCTGTGGCTATAGGTATTGGTGAAGGCGCTGCTTTCTACAAACCTTTGGGTATTTCAGTGATTGGTGGGGTATTAACCTCTACTGTGCTGACTTTGCTGGTGGTGCCGACTTTCTACGACAGTCTGGAAACCTTTAAACGCAAACTGAAAGCCAGATTTAACCGTAACAGAAAACCAGCGCCTACAAGTTATGGCGAGCCGCTGATATCCAAATAAGCCACATGGTTTGAACACAAAGGAGCACTTCGGTGCTCCTTTATTTTTGGAGAATAAAAAACCGCTACGCTTTGTTCAACTGAGCAAATTGTGCTTTTGTCACAGAGAGTTGGGAAAGACAGCTAAATCCGCTAGTATGAATTTATTCCGCTATTTTCAAGTAGTTCAGTATGGATCAGCTAACGCCTTACCAGTTACGAGCGCAGATACGATCGGGCCAGTTCAGCAGCCAGACCAGCGGTTTGGTGCCGGGCTATGTACAGTGCAATATGGCGATAATGCCGCAAAGTTGGGCGGCTGAATTTTTGCTGTTTTGTCAGCGCAACCCCAAAGCTTGTCCTTTAGTGGCTGTGACTGAACCAGGACAGTTTTTGCTGCCTGAACTGGGGCAGGAGATAGATCTTCGAACTGATTTACCTGCTTACCGTGTGTTTAAGCAAGGCGAGTGGGTGGATGAAGTGCAGGATATCCGCGCTTTATGGCGGGATGATTTGGTCAGTTTCCTGATTGGTTGCTCTTTTTCTTTTGAAGAGGCGTTAGTGGCGGCTGGACTGGAAATACGCCATATCACAGAAGGCAAAAACGTCCCTATGTACAACACTTCTGTGCAATGCGTCAGTGCAGGGCGTTTTTCCGGTTCTATGGTGGTCAGTATGAGGCCAATGAAACCTGCCGATGCAATTCGCGCTATTCAAATTTGCAGTCGTTTTCCTGCAGTACATGGTGCGCCTGTGCATTTTGGCGATCCGCAAGCTATTGGCATTTCTGATATCCGATCACCGGATTATGGTGACGCCGTCAGCATCCGATCGGGTGAAGTACCGGTATTCTGGGCCTGTGGCGTTACACCTCAAGCCGTGATTAAACAGGCTAAGCCTGATTTTTGTATTACGCACAGCCCAGGTCATATGTTGGTGACTGATTTGCTGAATTCTTCTTTAGCGAGTTTTTAATGAACCCTTTAATAAAATCCTCGATCAAACTTAATTGCGACTTAGGCGAAAGTTTTGGTGCATGGCAGATGGGGCTGGACGAACAAGTGATGCCTTTGATTGATCAGGCCAATATAGCCTGTGGTTTTCATGCTGGCGATCCGACCGTACTGGTGAACACCTTAACTCTTGCCAAACAACATCAGGTGGATATAGGCGCGCACCCGAGCTATGACGATAAACAGGGGTTTGGTCGTCGCTCCGTAAAAATGCAGGCAGATGAGCTGAAGCATTTACTTTGGTATCAGATAGCAGCAGTGGACGGGGTGGCAACAAGCCTTGGTGTGGAGCTCTGTTACGTCAAACCTCATGGTGCTTTGTATAACGATATGATGGCAAGTCCGGCCTTACTTGAAACCGTGATGCAGGCTGTCGCCAGTTACCATAAACCTTTAAAGCTGATGCTGTTGGCGACAGGTTCTGCCGCAGAGCATCGGCTGCTTGCGAAGCGTCATCAGTTGGAGTTGTTATTTGAAGCTTTTGCCGACCGACGTTACAAAAGCGATGGTTCTTTAACACCTCGTTGTCAGGCGGGCAGTGTGCTGGATCATCAGGCGGCACTGGAACAAGTTCAGCAGTTGCTGCGAAGTGGCACTGTACAAAGTGACACAGGCGACAGCGTGACTATTGAGGCTGATACCTTATGTGTGCATGGTGATAATCCGGCAGCAGTTGCCTTGGTAAAGTCCATTCGCCAGTTGCTGGTAAAGCCATGATCCAACTGAAACTAGCGGGTGAAAACGCTCTGATTTTGTATTTGCCTGCAGAGATCTCCGCTAAGAACCTGAACCAGCTTCAGCAGTTGCAACAGCAGATCCGTCTGCTACTTGCTGATCAACTACAGGAGTTATTGCCTTCTTATGCGTCCTTGCTGATTGTATTAAAACCTGCACATCAAGGTGTGTTGGCCATTAAGGCCTTGTTAGAGCAGCACCTGATCTTAAGCGCCACAGTGTCAGAGCAGCAAGGTCAGTTAGTGCTATTGCCGGTGTACTACCACAATGCATGGGACTTAGATGCAGTTGCTAAACAGGCTGGTTTAAACACAAAACAAGTGATTGATTTGCATCAGTCTATGGAATACCGGGTCTATGCCATAGGTTTTGCGCCGGGTTTTGCTTATCTCGGCGAATTGGATGTACGTCTTGCCACACCACGTTTAAAAAGCCCACGCGCTAAAGTGCCTAAAGGTGCTGTAGCTATAGCCGACCGGCAAACTGCTGTGTATCCGGCTGAATCGCCCGGAGGCTGGAATATTTTGGGTTTATGTCCAATTCCTTTATTTAAACCAGAACAGGCCGGAACCTCAGAAGCTCTGATGCCTTTTAGTGTGGGTGACAGAGTACGTTTTCAGTCTATTAGCCAGCAAGAGTTTTTAGCTCTGGGTGGCCAGTTGCCACAGGAGCTATGCTGATGTCCGCTTTTGTGGTGTTAAAAGCAGGAGTACTGTCGACCTTACAAGACCAGGGGCGTTTTGGTTATGCGCATTTAGGTTTAACCCAGGGCGGGCCAGCTGATTATGTCAGCTATCGTATTGCCGATTTATTGCTACAAAACCAGAGCCCCAGCTGCCAGATTGAAGTCTCTGTTGGCGGTCTGAGTGTAGTGGCGTTAACGGATACTGTTTTTTGTGTCACTGGAGCAGCAATGCCTCTGACAGTAAACGGTCAATCTAAAAGCTTATGGCACAGCCATCGTATTAAAAAAGATGATGTGATTGAATTGGGTTTTGCCAAATCCGGTCTGCGTTGTTATCTGGCCGTAGCGGGTGGCTTTAAACTGCCGAAAGATTTTGGCAGCAATAGCACTGTGCTGCGGGAAAAATTGGGGGGTATAGCGGGTGCTGCATTACAGCCAGGCCAGTTTTTACCTGTACGTTCAACTTATAGCCCTCTACTTTGGGCTTTACCTGAAAAGTACTGGCCTGAATTTTCGACGCCGCTGGAGCTTGGTTTAATACCTGGCTATCAACAGCATTGGTTTGACGAAGCACAATGGCAACAGCTGTGCAGTACGGATTATCAGGTGTCTGCTTTGTATGACCGTATGGGCTATCGATTGCAGGGGGAGCCACTTTTGTATCAAAGCCGGGCTTTATTGTCCGAAGGTATCAGTTATGGGGCTGTGCAACTGCCACCTGATGGTTTACCTATAGTGCTTCTGAACGACAGGCAAACTTTAGGCGGTTACCCCAAACCCGGAGTCGCACTGGCACATCACGCTGCCGCTTTAGCTCAGCGTCAGCAAGGTCAGCCGATCCGCTTTTATAAAGTTCTGCCAAAACAACTTGAAGCTTACCAGCGTGAGCAGCAGCGTTACTGGGCTGAACTGCCAATGGATTTCCGGAGTCTGCTTTGATGGATTTACTAAAACTCAGCGTCAAGATAGAACAGATGCTGGTTCGGCAAAACCTGCGGGGTATGGCAAGGCTGTTACCCCATTTAAATGCGGGCAGTTATGTGCGGGCCGCAACATTCATCACAAAATGTAAAGGTGTAGTGCTGATAGGCACTGGTTTTCCGGTTGGAGATAGTTTTGAAACCGACGGTCCTGTTGGCGCTATAGTTCTGTATCGGTTGTTTGAAAAACTGGGCGCAACGCCACTGCTGTGTTGTGGTGAGCCGTTATTCTCCGCCTTAAAAGCGGACTACTCCTGCCTACAATTAGCTGTCAACAGTGATGGTGCCGCCGAATTCGCCCGTCAGTCGTTGCAGCAGTTTAGCCCGGAATTAATTATTTCTATAGAAAGACCAGGTTTGGCGGCGGATGGTCGCTATTACAATATGCGTGGCTTAGATATTTCAGCGCGTTGTGCCAATTTTGATGTGTTTTTCCAGCAAGCTGCTTGCCCTACTATTGCCATAGGTGATGGTGGCAATGAAATAGGGATGGGAAATATCAATGAAGCAGTGTCACAACTGGCTATTACGCCTAGTGTGACCTGCTGCGACGAGTTATTGCTGGCTGATGTCTCAAACTGGGCTGCTTATGGCTTAGTGGCTTTGGTGTCAAAGCTAAAAGAAGCTGAAACGGGTTTCGGCTGGTTGATCGATTGCCAGCCCGCTGAACTGTTACAGTATTTAGTTGAGCGGGGTTGCGTTGATGGTGTCACTGGCCTTGCCAGTATCACAGAAGATAGTTTGCCGCCCGAACATGCAATGCAGTTGATACAAGACTTACAGCAACTTTGTTTTAAAAATAATAACTTACAGGAAAAACCATGAGCGTGGTGTATTTAAACGGACAATTTATGCCTGCATCAGAGGCTAAAATTTCGCCTATGGATAGAGGCTTTTTATTTGGTGATGGTATTTATGAAGTGATCCCATCCTATGGCGGACGTTGTGTTGGTTTTTCGGCTCATATCAAAAGACTACAACAAGGTTTAGCTGCACTGGAAATTGACTGTGTTTTGACAGAACAAGAGTGGCAACAACTGGTGCAGCGGCTGATCACAGAAAACGGTGCGGGAAATCTGGGAGTTTACCTGCATGTCAGCCGCGGTACAGATACTAAAAGAGCTCATGCCTATCCAAAAGGTATCCAACCTACAATTTTCGCCTATTGTTTTGATATAGCCTCAGAACCACAAGCTGATATGAACACAGCTGTGCGTTATAAAGTGATGACAGCCCCAGATTTACGCTGGCAACGCTGCCATATTAAATCCACCGCTTTGCTTGGTAATGTGATGCATCATCAGCAAGCAGCAGCTTTGGGATTAAATGAATGTATTTTGTTCGACGAGCAAGAGTTTTTAACTGAAGGCAGCTCGACTAATGTGTTTATTGTCAAAGATGCGGTGGTGATTACGCCGCCATTAAGTCATAAAGTTCTGCCAGGTATTACCCGGCAATTGTTATTGAAGATTTTACATGAGCACAGCAAGCTGAAAGTGGAAGAGCGTGCGGTCAGTATAAACGAGGTGCTGGCCGCCGATGAAGTCTGGCTGACCAGTTCGAGTAAAGAAGTCGCAGCTGTGACAGAAGTGGATGGACAGGCTGTAGGCGACTCAGAACCTGGCGCTGTATGGCTGCAGGCGCAGCAATTATTTAGCCAGTATAAATACGATTATTTATAGCTAAACAGTTATCAAAATTTAAGTTTTTCTAAAATTTGTCGCCTATGCTGTTAGGCTAAAACAGAGTAATCATTATAAAAATCACATTAATAGGGAAGGGATAACTATGTTATTAAGGAATTATAAAATTGGGGCCCGCTTATTGGCTGGTTTTGCGGTATTGGGATTGTTGGTGGTGTTGCAAGGCAGTATGGCGCTGATGAATATGGCGCAAATGCGCGATGTATCAGCGCAGATAGAAAATGACACTATTCCTAGTCTGGATAGTCTGGCTGCACTAAATTTAAGCATGATGCGGGTTAGGATCTTTACTTTTCGCCTGATGCTGGCCGAAACCGATACACAAAAAACAGACTATCAGACTGCTTTAACTAAAGTAAGGACTGAAGTCACTGAATATCAGAAGTTATACGAAAAACTGATTTCTCTGGACGAAGAACGTTCGGTATATCAGCAGTTTAGCAGTGCTCAACAAGACTATTTTGCCGGTCAAAGCCGCTTATTACAGGCTTTGGACGCGGGAAATAAAGTAGAAGCGACTCGTATCAGTAACGAAGAGTTAACTGGCCATTCCGATAAAATGACCAAAGCTCTGGTGCAGCTGGCTCAAATCAATAGGGACTACTCGAAACATCAGACTGATCTTTCCGCTGAAAATTACGGCACAAGTAAAATTTTGGTAATTATTGCCATAGTAGTAGGCATAGCAGTCAGCATTTTTATCGCATTGTGGATGACCCGCAGTATCACAGTCCCTATGACAGACGCTGTGACTGTGGCTGAAACTGTAGCTGCCGGTGATTTAACCCAAAAAATCGCCGTCAGTGGTGATGACGAAGCCAGTCGATTGATGGCAGCGCTGCAAAAAATGCAGCAAAACTTGCGTGACGCGATGAGCCATATTTCTAATTCCTCAGATCAACTGGCATCGGCTGCCGAAGAGCTGAACTCTGTGACTGAAGACTCATCCCGCGGTCTGCAACAACAAAATGATGAAATTCAGCAGGCTGCTACTGCTATTACTGAAATGAGTTCTGCTGTGGATGAAGTTGCGCAAACCGCAGTTCAAACCTCTGAGCAATCAACTGAATCAGCGAAAATGGCAGTTCAGGGCCAACAGCAGGTCGATGAAACAGTAAAAGCGATCCGTGATATGAATCAGGATGTGGCAGTGACATCAGAATTGATTCAGGGATTAGCAGTGCAGTCACAAGATATAGGTAAAGTGTTGGATGTGATCCGTGCTATTGCTGAACAAACTAATTTACTGGCGCTAAACGCTGCTATTGAAGCTGCTCGGGCAGGGGACGCTGGCCGTGGTTTTGCGGTGGTTGCTGATGAAGTTAGGGCTTTGGCGCATCGTACTCAAACTTCTACCCGCGAAATTGAAGAAATGATCGCCAAAATTCGCAGTGGTACAGGTGATGCAGTCAGTGCAATGAAACATAGTAGTGATAAAGCCGGCCACGCGTTAACAGTGGCTCAAGCGGCCGGTGAGGCCTTAACCATCATTACTCAGCGTATTAATAAAATCAGTGACAGTAATCTTGTGATTGCAAGTGCAGCTGAGGAACAGGCTAAAGTGGCGCGTGAAATTGATCGTAATATTGTCAATATCAGCGACTTAGCGGCGCAAACAGCGGCAGGAGCCAATCAGACCAGCGCTTCAGCTCATGAGTTATCCCGCTTGGCTGTAGATTTAAATGCCTTGGTTACCCGCTTTAAAGTTTAACTACAGCTAGTGAGCATGGATGCTGTACCTCAAATCATACCACGTTTGCATCAGATAGATGCACTGCGTGGTCTGGCCGTATTGATGATTTTATTTGCCAATATCTTTGCTTTTGCTTATCCGCTGGAAGTTGCAGAACAGGCCGGTTTATCCGGGTCTATCTCTGTTCTGTCACAGCTACAGCATCAATTGTATGAGCTGCTTATCCGTGGCAAGTTTATCAGCCTGCTAACACTGCTATTTGGCGCCAGTTTGTATCTGTTATGGCAGCAAAGCCAGATGTCAGTGTTCAGGCTCAAAGCCAGAATGTTAGCTTTGTTGCTGATAGGCTTTTGCCATGCAGTGTTCGTCTGGTCGGGTGATATTCTGCTGATGTATGCCGTGGTGGCGTTAGGGTTGTTGTGGCAACAGGTGCTGCACTGGGCCCCAGAGCGTCAGCTGCGTTATGCTAAAAACTATCTGGGTGCAGGACTGATCCTTCCTGCTCTGATTTGGCTTGCTCCATCCGGGCAAGCGGAAGAACTTGAAGAGACTGCACAGTTGCTTGCAGTTTATACCGGGCCATACAGTGATCAACTATGGCACCAAATAAAGTATCTTGGTTTGCTCGCAGTCGATTTGCTGTTTATCAGTTACTGGTGGTTTGGTGGCATGATGTTACTTGCGATCTGGGCAATGCAATCGGACTGGCAACAGCTATTAAAACATCACTTTGTTACTTTGCTGCTGATTGCTTTTGGCTCCGCTTTACTGCCGCGATTCTGGACCGGATTTTCTGCCGCACCCCAGGTTCTGACGCCACTGCAGATGATCTCTGATCTGTGTTTTGCATTGATGTATATCCGGTTATTTATGCTTGTGACTGCCTTTTTTCCGGCAGTTTATGAACTACTCAGGCGCTGTGGACGTTGCTCTTTGTCTTTATATCTCTGGCAGTCGGTGACCATGGTACTGCTGTTTCGTTGGGTTTATCCGGAGTTGTTCGGTACTTTGGACCGAGGGTCTCTGACGGCTATTGCTTTTATCTTTATAACGCTGCAACTGCTTTGGGTGCAGCGTTTTCACAAAGAGCAGCAGTTGGGCTGGTTTGAACAGCTGTATCGTTGGCTCAGCGTAAAACTGGAGCGCAGAGAGCAGGATGCCCTCTAGAAACGATACGCATAGGATAAAGCGATAAAGTCCAGGCCAGGGTTAGGTTTTTGTAAACCTGCGTTGGAATAGTGCATATAACGAAGTGCCAGCTGAGTGTTACTCTGTAATTGCCAAATCAGACCAATACGGTCTTCAAATTGATAATGAGAGCCTAAATCTTTACCGGCAAAACGTTGTTTATTTAATAAACTAAAACCTATGCCAAATTCCCAATACAAAGCCCGCTCATACAAAGTACTGAATTGCTTCACCAACACAGGGGATAAGGCAACAGCCAGGTTGCTTTCATATTCAGGATCGTCGCCGTAACGCCACATATTAGCGCTGACTTCCATATACAGCTGAGCATCACCCAAAACTGGTAATTCGGCCAGATGCCACTCTACAGGTCGGTAACCCAGCCTTAAACCCAGCACATCACCTTCACCTTTCACTAAATCAATAGCTGCAACCTGAGCTTGCACCTGAAGGCTCAGCATCAAAAAACTAAGTAACAATAAAATTTTTTTCATCGGGTGTTCTGCCTTAATCCATGATGAGGCGTTAGTTTGACCAGCATCAACTGACGGATAAATATGTGAAACTTCACAGTTATTGCCTGCTTCTCCAAACTTTGGATATAGTAAAAACAAAATCACAGCTCTGGAGTAGCCAATAAATATGTGTTGTGTAACGTTCGGTACATAAGTTGAGGTGAAAAATTGGATCTCAAGAGGGCAAGATAAAAAATTTATGACAGTGACGGATCGCCAGAGCGTTGAGTTATCTAAAAACAGAGAAGAAGTTGACCTTTGCCGACATGCTGATTAACCTTGCGGTTTATTTGTTCCAGCACAGGCAATTTCAGCATGGCGAATTCTTCAGACCAAACTACCACCACCTTGGATCCGCAAAGCCAAAAAGCGTTATATTTAGATCAGCAGCTGTGTTTTGCTTTGTATTCCACTTCTTTAGCCATGACCAAAGTGTATAAACCTTTGTTGGATAAGCTGGGTCTGACCTATCCGCAGTATTTAATTATGCTGATTTTGTGGCAAAACGATGGTCTGGCGCTGAAAGATATCGGCGAGCAATTGCATATTGATTCAGGCGCTTTAACCCCAGTGATTAAACGTATGGAAGCCATGGGATTATTGGTTCGTACCCGTAATCCGCAAAATGAACGCACTTTGGAAATCCGCCTGACTAAAACCGGCTGGGCGATGCGTGAGCAAGCCGCTGAGGTGAATCGTACTATAGGTTTAAGCTGCGGTATGGCAGAACCTGAGATCCACGCTTTACGTCGGGAATTGATAGAGCTGCGATCGCAGTTAAGTAAAAATATTTAGATTATCTGCAGACAGAATAGGGCCTATAGGGCCCTTTTCTTATTATTTAAATAATTTAAATTCAATAACTTAATAAGAATGTGCAAAATAATTCAAAATAAAACTTGCGAAATAATAGTTATCGCAATAATATAATCACAAGTCAGGGCGAACAGCTGGTTTAGCAGCACTAAAACGACCGGATACAGAACGTAGAAAAGAGTGTGAAAGACAAGACGTAAAGAGTTCTTAAGCAGTACAGATTAGGTCCGTAAGGACTGGCAGTAAACGAAGTAAAACCGGGTGAGTTCACCCATTTTTTTAAATCATATAGTTATCGCGATAACACATATCGCAACCAAATAAACTTAACAGAGGAATACATCATGCAAGTACTTTACAAAGCAGTAGCAACTTCAACTTCAGGTCGTGACGGTCGTGCAGTATCTTCAGACGGCGTATTGGATGTGAAATTAAGCACCCCTAAAGAATTAGGTGGCGCTGGTGGTGCAGCCACTAACCCTGAGCAGTTATTTGCCGCCGGTTACTCAGCTTGTTTTTTAAGTGCCATTAAATATGTCGCTTCACAACAAAAAGTGCTGATTGCTAACGACGCAAAAATCACAGCTGAAGTAGGTATAGGTCAAATCCCAGGTGGTTTTGGTCTGGATATCGAACTGCAAATCAGCCTGCCAGGCGTAAGCTTGGAAGTAGCACAGGACTTAGTGACGAAAGCTCACCAGGTCTGTCCTTACTCAAACGCAACTCGCGGCAATATTGATGTGCGTTTAGTGATTGTTAGCTAACAGCACAACACTGACCCAAAGAAACTGAATTTTTTTAATCATTAAGGTATCGCGATAACAGTTAGATGAATAATCATCCTGTTATCGCCACTCACTAACCGCTGCGGCGAGGAGATTAACATGAACACATTTCGTAAAGTTGTAGGTTTTACAGTGATAGCGTTAGGTATCAACAGTGCATTCGCCGCTGG